>JBAZRS010000351.1:0-6101 GCA_041662825.1 Victivallales bacterium
ACAGATCATGGATCTCCGGACCGGCTATGTTTCAAATCCGGACAGGATAATCAAGTCGGTTCAGGCTCTCGACTGCAAGGCGTCGCCCGTTGTCTACAAGCATGCGCTGATCCAGAAAGGGGAGCATCTTGTGCCGAAAACAGTGATAGGCATCCGTCCGGACGAGGAGCAGTCCAGCATTGATGTTTCGAAATATGTTGTTACCGGCAATTTCTCCCTTAAGAAAGGGGAAGCCATTATCAGCGACATAATCGCCGAGGAGCTGAATCTGAGGATAGGCGACAAGATAATCCTCCATTCCCCCGTAAAAATTACGAAAATGTTCAAATACGAGGAGGGGAAAGGATTCAAGTTCAATGAGGAGAAATCAAAGGTCTTCCTGCCTGACGAGTGCAAAATATCGGGAATTTTCACATTCGGGAAATATGATTTCGACAGTTCCACGGTCTTCATGAACATTGACGACGCCAACGAGCTTTTTGAAATGCCGTGGGATTCTGCGACCGCAATCTACATAAGGACAAAAGACCCGTTCCACCTCGAAAACACCCTTCAGGCCATCCGGAAAGAGGTGCCGCATCTCCAGGTATATTCCTGGCAGCAGATGAACAAACAGTTCCTGGGAGTCCTTGAAGTCGAAAAGAACATGATGTTTTTCCTGCTGATATTCATCGTGCTTGTCGCCGCATTCAGCATATCGAACACCCTTATTACGGTGGTTCTCCAGAAAACACGGGAGATAGGGCTCATAAAGGCGCTCGGCGCGTCTCCCCTCACGATTATGCGGACTTTCGTGCTTCAGGGTTTCATCGTCGGGGTGCTGGGCACATTCGGCGGAATGGTATTCGGGCTGGCGGTTGTCCACTGGAGGAATCAGATAATGCATCTCATGAGCATTGTTTCCGGACATGAGCTTTTCCCGAAGAAATATTATTTTTTCAGCGAACTGCCGGCACGCATCGTCGCCGGAGACCTGCTTGTCGTTTGCGTTGTCTCAGTTGTACTGTGCACTCTCGGCGCATTCCTGCCGGCATGGAGGGCCGCGCGCCTGGATCCCGTGAAGGCGCTGCGATATGAATAAGAAAATGAACCGGAGAGTCAAAATTAAATTAGGTGGCAGGAGCCGCAACTTTAATAATTTGAACATCGAACATTGAACATCCGCCATAGCTTCTTAGCGACGGCGGATGTTCAATGTTCAGTGTTGAATGTTGGATGTTCATCGCGAGTCCTTTTGAATATTTAATGGAAACTTTGAATCATGAGCGACAATTACATACAGGTCAAATCCGTACACAAGAACTACCGGATCGAGAAAACCGAAATACTGGTTCTCCGCGGGGTCAACCTCACGGTGAGAAAGGGAGAGTGGATAGCCCTTCTCGGCGCTTCCGGAAGCGGAAAAACCACGCTGCTCAACATCATCGGAGCGCTTGAAAAACCCGACAGGGGCGAGATAATTTTCGACGGAATGAACTATGCCGCGATGACAAGGGAAAAGACTTCCGACTTCCGCTGCAACAAAGTCGGTTTCATTTTCCAGGCATACCACATGCTTCCCGAACTTACGATTCTGGAAAACGTGAAACTGCCAGCCATGCTCAAGGGCCGGCACGGCGAAAACGTAACCAGGGAGGCGCGGGAACTTCTCGGCAAGGTCGGACTCAGCCACCGCCTTTCCCACAAGCCGGCAGAACTGTCAGGCGGAGAACAGCAGAGAGCCGCGATCGCCAGGTCGCTAATGAACTCACCCCTGCTGGTTCTAGCAGATGAACCCACAGGCAACCTTGATTCCAAAACCGGAGGGGAGATACTTGAAATTTTCCGGAAACTGCATGATAGTGTTTCAGGTGAAACAATAATTATGGTAACCCATGATCCGGACGTTGCGGCTATGGCAGACCGCATCATCCACATGAGGGACGGGGTCATCGCCGAGTCCGCCTATCCGAAGGAGGTTTGATCTGACATGATTTGCGAAATATGCAATAAGAATGAAGCCACCATCCATATCCAGGAAATTGTCAACTCGCAGAAGAAGTCCCTCAACATCTGCCAGGAATGCGCCTCGAAGAAAAACGGCGCCAGCAGCCTACTGAACGGCCTTAACCTTGCGGACATACTCTACAACATTTCAACAAACATACCCGCTCCCGAGGAGACCCCGATAAACAGCCTGGACCAGAGAGTTGCACCGGCACCGATCGTAACGTGCGGGAAATGCGGATGGAGCACCCTCAAATTCAGCGAAAAGGGGCGGCTCGGATGCGCCGAATGCTACAAAGTCTTCAAGGACATTCTTTCCCTAGCCTTCAAAAACATGCACAAGGGAACCATGCATGTCGGCAAACGCCCCGGCGTCCCCAGCAAAGAGGCCGACGAGGACACCCGCAATGCAATTGAACTGATGAAGCTGCAAAAACATCTCGAAGAGCATATTCTCCGAGAGGAATTCGAGAAAGCTGCGGAAATCAGGGACAGAATCGCCCTTTTGAAAAACACCAAAAAAACAAAAAAATCAAACAAGTCGTAATACCATGCAGGACAACCCGTTCAACAATATTTTCGAAAAAAGAGTCAGCTGGCTCGCCGACAGCGGACCTGAAGACGACATTGCAATAAGCTCAAGGATCAGGCTCGCCAGGAACCTGAAGGATATCCCATTCCCCTCAAACGCATCTCCGGACAACCTGGATTCCGCAATGGCCGCCATACTCCTTTCGGTCGAAAAATCAAAATGTTTCAAGAAATTCTTCGAGCTTGACATGACCAAGCTCACCCCGCTCGACAGGCAGGTGCTTCTCGAACGCAGGATGATAAGCCGTGAGTTCTATGAGAGAAAGCATAATTTCGCGCTCGTAATGACTGAGGATGAAATATCTTCAATCATGATCAACGAGGAGGACCACATGAGGATGCAGACGATCCTCTCCGGGCTCCGCCTTGGCGAAGTCTGGAAGATAATCGACAAAATAGACGATGCCCTTTCCGCCCAGCTACCCTTCGCCTTCGATGATAACATCGGATATCTAACTTCATGCCCGACAAATGTCGGCACCGGAATGAGGGCGTCCGTCATGCTTCATCTTCCCGGACTTGTCCTCTGCGAACAGATTGCAGCCGTAATCCAGGCGGTCAACAAGCTCGGACTTGCGGTAAGGGGCATTTTCGGAGAGGGGACCGAAAGCCTAGGCAACCTTTTCCAGATTTCCAACCAGAGCACCCTCGGCGAATCCGAAGCACAGATCATCGACAGGCTCGAATCGGTCATCCGCCAGATAATAAACCATGAAAAGAATTCGCGCCAGAAACTCCTCCAGGGCAGGAGGGAGTTCCTCATGAACCAGATAGGAAGAGCCTACGGGATTCTCAGACATTCCTACATAATCACCAGCGAGGAAACCCTGAATTCTCTTTCAGCCCTCAGGCTTGGAGTCGACATGGGGATGTTCTCATCGGTGGACATACATACAGTGAACGAGCTTTTCGTTATTGTACAGCCCGGACATCTCCAGAAATACGCAGGAAAAGAACTAGACATGCCCGAGCGGGACGCCTTCCGGGCGACGGTCATTAGGGAAAGGCTGAAATCATCGGAGAAAAAGTAACCGGGCTCTCCCGCCCGAGATTGCGGTTCGTAAACCGGCAATCGCAAACTCTAAGTCTGAAAACAAATGGAAATAACGATCACCTGCATCCTGGCTCTTCTGGAAATGACCTTTATCTTTGTGGGTCTTCTGCTTCTTCACGGGCTCAGGAAAATAATAGGCTCGGCCGCTTTCTATATCGCAATCGGGCTCCTCCTCATCTTCACACAGCTTGTAAGCGCCACCGAACTGAAAGTCGTACTCGGGTTCCCGGGGGCCGATTTCTACATTGCGCCCAGCGTCCTTTTCCTGCCGTATCTGGCTGCGCTCATGGTCGTCTACATAACCGAAGGAACCCTTGTCACACAGAGGCTCATCATCGGGGCGATGGCGACTCTGGGCTTCTACGTCTATCTCAGCCACCTCACCGGAATCCAATGCGGATGGGGGGGGTTCACCATTTCACAGGGCCCTTCGTCCGATTCTTTCGAATACCTCCTCAGGAACAGCCAGCGCACCATGGCAAGTTCGATATTGGCCCAGGCAATCGACCTCTTCCTGATACCCATCTTCTTTCAAAGGCTCAGGAACCTAAAATGCAGGATGTTCTTTTCCGTCCTCGGCTCGCTGATGCTCACACAGCTTGTCGACACTTTCGTATATTCGCTCTTATGCTTCTGGGGCGAGCCCCAGCTCTGGGTTTACCTCAGGTCATCCTACATCGCAAAGGCGGTTTTCACAATCTGGCTGAGCGTCATCGCAACCATATATCTTTCAAAGATTGAAAACGAAATGCCGGGACAGGGCCGCGGCACCCTCGACATCGTGTTCGCATTCCTGGGAAGCTACGGGAAAAACCTCGCCCTCGAGAGGAATATCCAGGAATGGGAGGGCCGCTACAGAACCGTCATAGAAAACGCCAGCGACATGATCATCCTCCTCAACCGCGAGGGTGAAATACTCGACGTGAACAACTCGGCCCTGAGGATTTTCGAATATAAGAACAAAAAAAACATCATCGGCAAGAAATTCCCCGAAATGCTGACAGATACGGCAGAGTGTCCCTTTAACATGGAATCCTACTGGGAGGAGACGCTGGTGAAAACCCGCCCCGGGGAACAGCCCCATATGCATAACGCCCAGCTGCACGCCCTCTCATCGTCGGGCAAAAAAATAGAACTCGATGTCGCCATCAATGTGATAGAAGTCGAAAAGGTCCAGGTTCTGATCATCTTCGGAAGAGACGTCACCGAACGGAACCTCCTCAACCGGGAAAAACAGGAACTGGGGGACGAGCTCGCACATGCGCAGAGGCTGGAATCCGTCGGACAGCTCGCCGGCGGCGTCGCCCACGATTTCAACAATTACCTCCATGCAATCCAGGGAAACCTCGACATACTCCTCTTGATGCACGACATCGAGGACAAGAAAATAGTCAAGCACCTCAACAGGATAAACGACATTACCAACCAGGCGGCGAAACTGACACAGGCGCTTCTCGGCTTCGCAAGGAAGGGGAAATATCACGAGGAAGTTCTCGACCTCTCAAAGCTCATGAATGAGACTGTAGAGCTGTTCAGCCCGCCTTCACTCGAAAATATCGAGCTCAATGTTGACATTGACAAGGCTAAAATGACAGTCAAGTGCGATTCCGTACAGCTGAAACAGGTCTTCCTCAACATCCTCATCAATGCAAGGGATGCTGTCGAGAGCAAATCAGGGAAAAACTCCAAGATTACACTCTCAGCCAAAAACGCAACTGTTTACAGGAGCAAATTCTTACCTCCTACGGAAAAGGAAAGCCTTCGTCCGGAATCATTCTTCTGCGTCAAAATCCAGGATAACGGAATAGGAATGGACAAGGAAACCCTGGCCCGGATCTATGACCCCTTCTTCACCACAAAACCGATAGGCAAGGGAACCGGAATGGGGCTTGCCATGGCATACGGGGCAATATCAAACCATCACGGCTGGATATTTGTCGAAAGCGAGGAGGGAAACGGCACAAGCTTCTATATCTTCCTCCCCCGCTACGCAGGCAAGGAATGAAAATCCAATTTCCCGGAATATAAAAATCGGAAAGGAATACATAGAGAGATAGAATAGTTTAATAAAATATTTTTAGCGTTCATCGCTGTATTGCTTCACGAGAAAATTACGACCTTTCAAAGACAGAAGCGAACAACGAGGAACGCATCCATCAGGGTGCGTTCTTCTTGTTTTGCATTTCTGTCTTGGGGCGTCGTAACCCCTCTCGTGAGGTGCAAACTTGGAGTCCGCGCCCTCTCTTTTTTCAGGCCTGCGGATTTCGCAAACCCAAAAGGCCGTCATGTCTGAGAAAGAGGCGAAAGCCAGAATCAAAATCAATAAACTCTTGGAAGACGCCGGATGGCGTTTCTTTGACGATGCGAACGGATCTGCGAACATCGCACTGGAACCCAATGTCAAAATTGTCCAGACCAAGATTGACACCTTCGGTGAGAACTTCGAGAAAACATCCAAAGGATTCATAGA
>JBAZRS010000352.1:0-3533 GCA_041662825.1 Victivallales bacterium
ACCTGGTTGTTCGGTGGCATTCACCGTTCGCAGGCCAGAGAAGCGGATGGCCCGGCTCTGTTCCGTGTTGCGGAAGCGTCAGAGGAACCGCTGCTCATCCACCAGTCCATGAGCGCCGGTGGCGTAGTTCTCGATCATGATGCCGACCGACCGGTCATCCTGGAAGACATGTTCATCTGCCATCACCATTGCCGGACCTACCCGCTGTTCCCCAGTCCAGTAGCGCAGGACACGAGCATCTGGCGCCTCTACCGCAACACTCGGCCTGAGAATGCCACCAAGGAAGTGTTCGTAAATGACTGCCTTTTCTTCGCATGCGCAGAAGGCGGAAGGCACGCCATCGATAATGTACGGGCCTGGGTGCGTTTCCTGAACAACGAGAACGTGCCGGGAGCGTTACACGCCTTCCGCCAATCCGACGTGTGGATTCTCGGCTTTAAATCGGAACACGCGGAGACTCTCGTTCATGCCGACGCTCAGTCTCATGTCGAAGTACTGGGCGGCAGTTTTCTGAACTGGACGGCCTGGAAAGGGCCTGTAGTATCCTGTCGCGACTCATACATCTTCATCGCCTTCCTCATGTGGCATTGGCGCAAAGCTGCAGAGACGATTTGGCAGGATGAGACCGACGGCGTGGTCACCAACGTACCGGCCGCGCGGTTTCAGAATTTGGCCAAGGGTGACAGTGCTGTCATCGCAATTTGCCAAGGCGGTCCATGGAACCGGAAAGGCGATAATAGCACTGGTTAAGATAAAAAACGATTTGAAGTAGAAATTTATCATACGTGGAAAATATGCGATCTGTTTTATCTAGACAAGCAAGCAAAGGAACTATCATGGAATCAACCGACTTAAAGTCACGCCAGAACCGACGGGCTTCCGTGCCTGTCTTTTCCGAACCAATGCTGCAGGCATCTTGTAACGGGATTCCCGTTCATGCCTACGGTTACACGCACGTGCTGGCCGCCGCGCCCGACCTGTCGGACGGCGTATGCATGCAGGTCGGCAATACATCTCCACTGGCCAAAGTGCAGCCTAAGAAGAGTGCCGAGATCAAATTCAACCGGCTTGGGACGACGGCGCCGCGGATGCCGCGCACAATTGCAAACGACTATCTGCCGTTGGAGTGCATTCATCTGATCGACGGTGATCCAAGCACCTGCTGGTGCAGCAAGAGTCAGCCACAGTCGGATTGCGAACCAGTGTGGATCCGCCTGGATTTGCCGATGGAGCGCATTGTCAACAGGGTAGTGCTGCGCAAACGCATTCCGGGTGCTGTGCGTTGCACCGACTTCAGCAGCATGCCGCTCGACAGCGGTGCTGTCGAAATCGGCATGGCGATCCCCGACCAGATCACAGTCAAGCTGAGCTGCGACGGCATGAACTGGACGACTGTTTTTGACGGCCCCAGCGCAGACACGCCCTCATCGCGCGAGTTCGCCTGTGATTTTGCGGCGCAACCCGCCAAGCAGATATGGATCACCGGCAGGCGGCTCAGGCGCGTCGAAAATTGGCTGTTCGGCTTTTCGGTGGCGTCTGCCGAGGTACTGGATGTCACCGGGCGGAATGTGGCACTGGCTACCCGAGGTGTCGGGGTGACGGTCAGCTCAACGCAGCACTCGCTCGGACAGACCCGGGATGAACACCGTTGGCTGTGGCCTTTGCACACTGACCTTGGCCTGAAGTGGGTGCGCATAGGCTACCATGACGACCCGGTCAATTGGCACTGGGTCGAGAAGGAAAAAGGGAAACTGGCGGTGGATCCGGAAGCGGACGCAGCGGTTTCCTATCTTACGGATCGCGGTGTGGACGTGGTTCTGTCTCTCGGTTTTGGCAACCGCCTCTATTCAAATCCCGATCCGGCGCGCAAGCTGCCGCAGCTCTGGGAATGGTACTACGAGAATCCATGTCCGCCTACCACGCCGTCAGAGCTGAAAGCCTGGGGCCGCTATGTCCGGTTCATGGCCCGCAAATACCGTGACCGCGTCGCCGTGTTTGAAGTGTGGAACGAGTGGAATGTGGGCGTATATTGGGGTGCCAAGCCGAACGTTGAACAATATCTGACCATAGCACGGGTCGCCATTCCGATCCTGCGGGAGGAATGTCCGGAGGCGAAAGTCATGCTGGGTTCGTATGCCGGTTACTTTCCCGGCATGAGCGCGTGGTCAGATGATGAACTGAAATGTCAGAAGCGCGACTCTTTATTTCTCCGCGCAGTTCAGGAACTGGCACGTGAAGTTGACATCGTAGGATGGCATCCGTTCTATCAGACCGATCCCGATGAAACCCGGTTCCGCTCGTATGCGGCTGATGTGCGGACTTTCCAGGCGTGGTGCCGGAGTCTCGGTTTCCGTGGCGAATACATGGCCTCCGAGTGGAATGTTGCGGCCAACTACCCGGCGCCTACGCCCCCTAACTGGTGGGGCAACTACGTTTGCAGCGAGATGCAGAAGGCAAAACTTGTGGCGCGCCTGACGACGTTGCACACCGCCCTTGGCGTCGGCTCATTCTTCTGTGAGACATGGAGCAACTATTATCCGCTTGATCTGAGCCTTTTGCGCCGCAGCTTTGCGGCAGACCCGGTGTCGCCGCAGCAGCCGCAGGCGGCCTACTACGTCATGCGCAATCTGGCCACCGCGCTGGCGGATCTTCAGCCAGCCGAACTGAAATGCCGTTTGGAAGGCGGACCGTCGTCAGTCGAAATGTTTGCGATGTCGCGTCCCGGTGAACATGTCGTGACGCTCTGGCAGCAAGGGCGCGCTGCAGACGTGTGCCTGGGAACTCCCGCGGACCTCCTGGTGACAGGACGTTATCGGCGCGTTGTCGGCTATGACCCATTGAACGGCGTAGAACAGGAACTGCATGCGGAGACAATAGATGGTCGCACCCGGATATCCGGCCTGCTGGTAAAGGACTACCCGATGCTGCTCCGGTTTGAGATTGAAACGTAGGACACATTCAATGTCTCAATGTGATTTGACAAAAAGAGTAAATGAAGAATTAACAAAATTACGGAATCAAGAGAAACAATAGATGAAAGGATCAGTCATGGTAGATAAGAAGAATGCGAAATCTGCACGAGCTCCAGTTAAAGCTCTGACCCGGGCATCCATGGGATTGCGGGTGCATTTATCGAACTCGCTGCATGAGCAGCGATTTGAAGAACTCTTGAAATTGCTGAGCAAAAACCGGGAAATCGCCGATGAACTCACATTTTTCACGCACAGCATTCATCCGGTAGAACCACTCGAAGTCCTGGAGCCGCGACTTGCGATTCTCGCAAAGCGTATTGCGCGCGCCCGGCAGGAGGGCTATCGGGCCGGACTGAATTTTCTTTCCACTCTCGGACATATTGATGAGGCGCTGGACAGGGCGCTGAAGGGTGATTTCACTCCCATGACCGGACTCGACGGCTCTACGGCGCAGGGTTCGTTCTGTCCCAATGACGAGAACTTCCGAGAGTACATCCGACAGGCATATACTCTGGCCGCCAAAGCCAATCCGGATTTCATCTGGACTGACGACGACATCTG
>JBAZRS010000352.1:3543-6093 GCA_041662825.1 Victivallales bacterium
TGCATGGGCGGGCATCGTCCCTCCAAGCTTCCGTGCTTCTGCCACAACTGTCTGCGTATCTTCAATGATGCCAACGGCACGGCGTTTACGCGGGAATCCATCCGGGTGGCCTTCGATACCGGGACTCGCTCGGAAAAGTTAAACCTGCGCAAACAGTGGATCGACCACAGCGGACGGCAGATTCATCGAGTGCTCTCACTGGTCGAGGAGACCGTCCACGCCATCAAGCCCGGGTTGCCGTTGGGCCGGATGCCCACCGAGCAATTTTATGAGGGTTGGCTCATCGAAGGTGACCGCGACGCATTGAGCGGCTCCGGATCCGCGCCTGTGAAATGGCGGCCCGGCGGCCACGCCCACGAACCATCCAAACTTCTGAAGGGCGCCTACCACCTCGGCCGGGCAGTCGGTTTTATTCCCGAGTCCGAGACAGACATCCAATCTGAGATCGAGAACTTCCCTTACCAGTCGATGCAGAAACCCTGCCGCGCCACGGTGCTGCAGGTGGCTGCGCACATCGCAGGCGGCTCCACAGGTTCGCTCCTAAACATCCTGACGATGTTCAATGAACCTTTGGACGAATACGAGCCGCTGATCCACGCGCTCGCCCAGGCCCGGCCGTTTTACGACGCTATGGCCAGGACGCTGGGCCGACACCGTCCGAAGGGATTCTTCGGAGGTTGGAACCGCCACTCGATGGCCGACGACAACCTAGTGGAAGGGCACTGGGCCGAGGAAGGGTTCAGTCGATTCTTCCACGACGGCGCGCAACAGCTCCTCGAAATCGGCTTGCCACCAGCCTTCACCCAGGCCGACGCAACCGTGACCTTGCTTTCCGGAGACCGCGTCCTCTCCTTTGATAAGGCTGAACTGGAACGCATCCTGTCCGGCGGCGTCTACATGGATGGCAAGGCGCTGATCCGTCTTAACGAGCTGGGTTTAATGTCCCTGACTGGGTTCACCGTGGACTCCTGGGCGGAGAAGGATTGCGCCGAACTGTTGACCGATGATCCGCTCAATGGATCGGATGTCGGCCGGCGCAGGGACATAATCCAGTCGTTCTGGCCCAACCCCTGCGCAGTCCTTTCACCGCGCGATTCATCGGCACGCATCCTGGGACGCAAGATCGAGCGGATGGGGACGGTCTCGTCTTTCGCCTGCATGGGTGCCTATGAGAACCCGCTGGGCGGTCGCATTGTTGTGGCGGGTTACGCGCCCTGGGACAATCTGCTCAGTCAGTCCAAGGCCACGCAGATGAAGCGCGTTTTCCGCTGGCTGTCAAAAGATGGCCTCCCCGGTTATGTCGAATCCCTCCACAAGATCGGGTTGTGGATTCGCGAGACCGGTGACGGCCGACTGGCAACTGTGTTGCTCAACAACTCGGACGACGTGGCAGAGGCTGTGTCGCTGCTGTTGCGCACGGCGGACAAGGCGATCATCATGACCGACATGGACATGAATGAAACCAAAATAGAGTCGACGGATTCAGACGGGCCCTATTCACGGTTTGTCATACCCGTCATGCAACCGTGGCAGTTTGCGCTGTTGCGGTGACTAGAGTTTTAAAAACGAAAAAAAGGATACGGCAAGAATGATCAACTGTAATAATAAGCGAAACGAAACGCCGGTTACGTCAAAGGTTGCAGATAAGCTCCAACCGATCACCCTCAAACAGGCGGAGCTTTCCGGTGAAATCGGACGGCGCATCAACGATCTCGTCTACCGGAATTACATGGAGCTCGATCTCGATCGTACTTTCATCGAGCCGTTCCAGTCGCGTCCGTTCACCGACGGAATGCATTACGTCGGCGTCGGCAAGGTGATTGATGCGGGCAGCCTTTTCGCCGCATACACGGGCGATCCTCAAGTGAACGAGCGGACATCCCGACTGATCGGGGAGATTATCAAGACGCGTGACAGCGACGGATATGTCGGCACATTCAAACCCGAGCCGGAGGCGTTCCAGAACCACCGAAACTGGGTCCTGCATGAACAGGAGTATCTGCTTCTCGGCCTGACCCGGAACTGGCTCGTTACCGGAAATGAGAAGTCGCTACAGTACGCCAGGGAACTGGGAGATTATGTGATCACGACTTTTTCAAAAGACGCGAAACCGGAAGAAGTGTGCACTGCCGGGCTTCCGGAAGCGTTTCTTGTCCTTTACAGATGTACCGGAGACACCCGCTACCTGACTTTTGCAGCCGAGATTCGGCACGGCAACGGCGTCAGCGAGGTCAAGTGTGCGTCACTGCGGGATTGGAAGCAGACTTTCGACACCCGCCCCGCCCATGTCTATGTGATGCTGGCCCGCTGCTATGCGCAGACGGAACTGTACCGATACGAAGGGCAGTCGTCGCTCTTGGAGATGTCCGCGTATATGCGCCATGAACTCCTTCGGAGAGGAGGAGGACTGAATGTGGTCGGTTCCGCGTCTGACGGCGAGTATTTCTCCTATACGCAGAACGGCGCAGGCACCATCGGCGAGTCGTGCGTGACGGCCTATCTGCTGCGCTGGCTGGACAGTCTGATGCGCCTGGACGACGACCTGCGCTA
>JBAZRS010000353.1:0-6090 GCA_041662825.1 Victivallales bacterium
TAGAAATAAAATTCAACGGGTCCCTTCAGTTCCCAGACGGCCACCGGATCGCGGGCGTCTGGGCGCGGAGAGAAACGCCTGTTCGGCAGGACGCGGAATTCGCGGGCGAATTCGCGCAGCATCGGCTGTCCGAGGGTATACGTGTTGCCTCCGTCGCCGAGCATGCCGGCGTCTGCTTCTGCCATTGTCAGCGCATAGCGTTCAAGAAATGAATCGCCTGACGGATTGACGACTCCTGATATCCAGCCTGTGGGCGTGTTTGCCGGGAAACCGAGTGTGACGGGTGTGAGTACCAGTTCAGTCGCCTCAAAATATTGGCCGCTATACAAATATGATGGGGTGGATGTTCCACCGTCCATGGATTTAATGCGGACCGGATCGAGCATCCGGTCGCGGATATCCTGAACATTGTTGTGCGGATGACGGCCGTAGTTGCATGTGCTGTTGATCACACGCACTCCTGCAGTGTCCAGCGCTTTTGTGTCAAGTCCGGCAGGCGGCAGTTCTTCCGGTGCCAGACCGAATATGTTCAGGCAGACTTCCAGGTCGGGTCGGGCTTTTTTCACCCGCTCTACGATTCGTTTGTGCAGGTCTGTTATCTTCTCGCAACGCCAGCGAATCCAGCGTTCGCGCTGCGGGCCGGTGAGGAAAAGATAACGTTCGTAAAAGCGTTCCGGATCATTGTCCTTGCCGGGGACGGCGATACCGGTTTCTTTCTGAAACAGTGAAACACAGTAATCGTCATATCCCCAGTCCAGATTCTGGAAATTGTTCAGACCGGGATTGCACCAGGTCATAATGCGCAGGCTGACACCCTGGAATCCCGGGAACTGCGCATAGCGGTCGGCGAATTCACCGAGCATGCCGAGATACCATTCCCGGTTTCTGGGAAGAAGCGGGTTGTAGATCGGATCGGTTGACGCGACCCTTTTCTTGCCTTTTACATTTAGGGCGAAAGTCGGGTCGTAAGGATTCGCGCTGTCGGCATACCATGCCAGTTCCCTCGCCTCGGGATGGAACTCGCCGTAGAAGCGGACGCCGTATTTCTGGCATTTCAGGATCATCCTCCCGACAATGTCGGTGGTGTAAAGCCCGTTGTGGCTGACGTTGTAGCGCGACGGGTACATGCCGAACTGGTATATTGCCATGGTGTAGATGAGCGAGTCTCCGCCCATGCTTGAGAGCAGCTGGCAGAAGCGGTCGGTCGATATGACGGCGTCCTGCGGTTTCCAATCGTTGTATTTCTTGAAATGAGGAGCGGCAAACATGCCGAACATGCTCGCGCCCTCTTCGAACCAGTTGACCAGGTTTCGCCCGCCGCTCACATTCCGCAGCGCCGGCTGCGGATTCCCGTCAATTTGATAGATGCGTATTTTGGAGGCTGCCGCACGGTAGCCGCTGTTCGGGACTATCATCACCACCCGCAGATTGGTGCTGCGCGCCCAGAGATAGAGTGACTGGGTTTTCATCGAATTGGTCAGCCTGAATTCGCCGCCGGAATCCACTCCGCCTGTAATCGGATAGGACGAGGAGGCGTCGGATTTGAGGCTTATGCAGAATGTGCGCACTGCGTCATCCGGATAATCCACTTCGACAAGATAGAGCCTTTGCGGTTCCGGAAGGGTGACGGCATATGCGAACCAGCTGGGATCTTTATCGTTGAAATTCTGCAGCCAGCCGACATTGCCGGATTCGCGGTAACGCCCGAAAGGCTTCGTGATCACGCGTGAGAGTTCACGGCCGCCAGTATAATCCGGAGCCTTGTCCGCACAGTCCACTTCAAAGACAAGTTTCTTTTTCGCCTCTTCCTTTGCCGCCGGCGTAGTGTCGTCTATCACATCAAATAAAAGAGGGGGACAGTCCTGTGGGGTAAGGGGTTCACTGCCGTTAAAAAAGCTGGCGGTCATAGTCCCTTCTTTTTTTACGATGACTTCTACCGGGGTCACTTTAAGCTTGGTGTCCGCAGGCAATTTCACTTCAGTCTGAACCACTGGCTCTCCGGCGCTGTCGGTCACACGTACATTTAACACCGAATCCAGTGCAGTGGCTCCATGGGTGACTTGCAGCCTGATCTTCTCGCCAACGGCGAAAAAATCGCGGTATCCGGGGGATTCAATGCGTATCCGTTTGGCAAGTTTGTCCTCCGAAGGCCGCAGGGTGAATGAGGTCATTTCGCGAAGTCCGCTATGGTGCAATCCCTGGATGCGGATGCTGTGTTTTCCGGGACAGAGATAGTGGTTGCCTGCCTTCTTGGTGCCGGAATATGTGTATTCGCCGCCGTCTATGAACACTTCATGGCCTGCTGCTGACGGCTCTATCAGCAGTTCGTACCAGCCGCCGTCTTTGATATCGATATCGTAATCAAACCAGCCGTTGCCGCCTTTGACAAGATTGTTCGCCGTCTTAATCGCCTCTATTTTCAGGGGATCTGCGACAAGGCAGCGGTCGAAGGATTTTGCTTCCCTGCGGATTTCTCCGCCATTGGCGCCAAGGGGGTGTAGTGCTATCAGCAGCGATACCGCTGAAATTGACGTTGTGAAAAACTGTTTCATCTAATCCTCCATGTTGTCGGTGTGAAATAATACATGAATTCAGAAGTCATCCTCCGCGGTTGACAGAATTCAATATTCTAATTCCGGATTTATTCTGACTACTGACTCCTGTATTCTGAATTCTCTTTTTTATTTTCCGCCCCACTCGGCCACGATTTCCTCTGGCGTGAGTATGCGGTCGAAAACCCTGAGTTCGTCTATTTTTCCAGCGTACCAGCCAGGCGTCTGATCGTTCTGGCGTCCGCACCAGACGTTCCAGCCAACAAGGAATTGAGAGGCCGTGAGATCCATGGTCTGGCTAAGGGGAATTTTCTTAATCTCTACGCCGTCCAGGTATAGCGTGATCATTTTCCCGGATTCAAACGTGACTGTGAGGTGGCGCCATTCTCCGGTGGGAATGATGCCGTCGCCGGTTCTGCATGTCGAAACGCCCTCTTTGGAACCAGCCTCAACTGAAACACTCCCATTCCATAGGAAAAGCGCATAGCCGTCCGCTCCCGCCTGGCGTCCGAGAATTCCGCAGCGTCCTGTGACATTCTCCGGATTGATCCATACGGATAAGGTCATGTTTTTAAGGTTGAGTCCCGATGCCTGGTCACCCTGGAGTACGACTCTCCCAGTCTTTCCGTCTAGGCGTATCGCCTTCCCTGATTTTCCGTCCTGCAGTTCGCAGGATCCCTCGCAGACGGCCTGCAGTCCGGCAAGTTTACCAGTGACCGGAATCTTGCCCGCTTCAATCTGGTCGAACTTGAGCTGGATAAGCGGATCTTTCGCCTTGGGGATGTTTTTCGCCTTGATGAGTTTTGTCTTGTTCGGATCCGCAAGATATTCCAGTCCTGGCGGGAAAATGAGGGTTTTGTTGTAGACTTTTTCCGCGAGCTGTGAGTTTTCCATAAGGGTCCTGGCACGCCAGTAGCGTCCTTCTTTCAGACAGAGGGTTGCCTCTTCGATGGATTTTTTGAGCAGATTTTTGCCGTCCGCGTCCAGAGTGACTTTTCCGGAGTCGACATCTTTGCCGATGCCTTGCAATGCGCTTACCATCGACTCGACAAGTTTCTTCTCCTCGACCGGGATTGTCGTTGCGACCTTGGTGATGGCGGTTCCTGCGGGAGCCTGGAAGGCGATCAGCTGATATGGCTGAAGTTCGAGTGAAAGTGAGCCGTCCTTGAGAGGGACTTCTTCTCCAGTCGCCAAACGGCGGAGCGTGCCATTCACTTTTAGGGAGATATTTGTCTTGACCGGATAGCGTTCGCTATTGACAGCATAGAAAAGAAAGTCATCTTTACGCTGCAGTTCACGGACCGCTACGGGATCGGCTGCGTCGGGGCGTGATTTGAAAAGAACGGAAGGAAGGCTGCGGTACTCCAGCATGAATTCGCGGAGTTCCGGCTGACCGAGTGTGTATGTGTTTCCGCCGTCGCCTAGGAAGAGCGCGTCGGTCTGGGCGAGGGCGATTGCATAGCGTTCAAGATAATAACGGCCCGGAGGATTGACAACGCCGCTTACCCACGTCCGCTTGGTTCCCTTGGGGAAACCGAGGGCTTCAGGAGTGACGACGACCTCGGTAGCCTCGAAATATCCGCTTCCGAACAGTAATGAGGATTCCCCTTCGGGAGTTTTCAGGGATTTGAGAACAGAAGGATTGAGGAGATTGTCCCTTGCCTTGGTGTCGGCCATGAAACCCTGATATGTGAATGCACGCCGGCCATAGGAATAGCAGCTGTTGATGAGGACGACTCCGTCGATCTTCCCCAGGAGGGAGGGATCTATTCCGGCCTCGAGAGACAGGTCGAAGACATCTGAGTATACTTTCAGATCCGGACGCGCTTCGCGGACACGGTCGCGGATTTTCGTGTAAATTTCGGCGATTTTCTTGCAGCGCCACTGTATCCAGCGGTCCTTTGCGTTCGCCATCAGCCATGCGTAACGCGCCTGGAAACGTTTCGGGTCATCGGCCTTCGCCCCGGTTGAAAGCCCGGTCTCCTTTTCGAACATTCCGACAGTCAGGTCGTCATAGCCCCAGTCAAGCGAATGGAAGTTGTTGAGCCCCGGATTCGCCCAGCTCATTAGGCGCAGCGACACTCCGCGCAGCGCAGGTGAATCCTTGTAGCGGTCCGCGAACTCGCCTATCATCCCGACATACCATTTCTGGTTGAGCGGGTCAAGCGGATGAAAGCGCGGGGTTTCGTCTTTTGTGCGGACATGGCCGTCTTTCTTGACCATGTAGTTCGTCCTGGGTTTTCCGGTGAACGCCGGATCCCCGAGATGATCGAGTTCGCGGCACTCGGGATGGAACTCCCCGTACATCCCCATCCCGTACTTTTCGCATTTCATGAGCAGGATGCGGACGGTGTCAAATGTTCCGGAAAAACAGAAGCTGACATTGTAGTTTGAGGGATACATCGACATCTGATAGACCGAAACCGTAGAACCGAGCATGTTCCCGCCCATATATGAGATCGCCCTGGCCCAGCGGTCCGAGCCTGTAATGATTCCGGCCGTTGATTTGTCCGCTCCGTAAACAGATAGGAAATTGCTGCCCTCTTCATACCAGTTTGCGAAAATCCTTCCGCCTTTCAGCGGTGCATTCATAAGGGGCAGATCTCCGTCCACCTTGTAAACGCGTATCTTTGCGGCCGCCGCACCGCGCCGCCCGTTGTGGGCGGTCATGAATACGACACGCAGATCCTTTGTCTTCGGCCAGAAGAGGACGGACTGCGTCTGCATTTTGTTTGAGACGGAATAACAGTCGCCAGTGTCCATGCCGATGGCAACCGGATAGGCATCGGTTGCAGCTTCGCGAATTACAGTGCAAAACGTACGGAACGCGTCATCCGGACAATCAGTTTCAACAATGTATGGAACCCGGGGTTCGGGCACCGTGAACTTGTAGGCGAACCATCCGGAATCCTGACCGTGGTGCTGGGCGTAAAGGAATCCGCTGTCGCCGGATTCGCGGTATTTACCAGGAGGACCGTCAACAACCTTGGAGCCGCCGTTGCCCGCATATTCCGGATCAGTTGCCACGCAGTCTATTTCTGAAAGCAGTGTCCTCTTCAGTTCCCCGCCGCGGACCGGCGATTTCGTGTCGACAGCTATGATTTGGATCGGCGGCACTTCGGTCGCGGGAATCTGCCTGTCACCTTCGAAAAGCGAAAGCGAGTAGATTCCTTCCTTGGGACATTCAAGCGGAGCTGCCAGCTCAACGGGCTTCGGACTGGACGGGATTTCAATTTCCTTGCTTGATACAACCTGTTTTGAAACAGTATCTGTCAGCTTTGCCGTGATCTTGCCGGGAATGGAATTGCCTCCGCCAAAAATCGACAGTTTCACTTCTTCGCCGGTACGTATTATTGAGCGGTTGCCGGCAATGAGCATGCGCACGTTTTTGCCGATCGAGGGACCTGATGCCTTCAATATCCATTTGTCGAACTTCGCATCGAAACCGGTCCAGCTCCAGCGTTGGATTTTGAAGACGTGTTTTCAGCATTCGAGCCAGAGGTTGCTGATTTTCCTGCTCCCGTTGCTGAACGGGATG
>JBAZRS010000354.1:0-6088 GCA_041662825.1 Victivallales bacterium
CCGCGCATAGAATTTCTGGTCAAACCCGGGCAGATAGGCGGGAATGTCAGATTTCTTCTGACACAGGCGGAGCATCTTGATGATCTTTTGAAATCAGGCGTGCTCCATGGCAGGAATCCGCATGAAATATTTAACTTCAAGATGAAGAAAAGCGAATTCCGGCTTGTCGAACTTGACGGAAAATGAACTCCGGCCTTTGATAATAAGATGCTTGTGTAATATTTTTAGCAGTTGAACTTAACCGAGTGATCTGCGGAAATCATGGCTGAAGCCGGGAGCGTCTGGTGAAAAACACATATGTATGCCCTTCATGCAAGGAAGAATTCGACTGGGACGATTCCCTCGACCAGACAATGATCCGCTGTCCGGAATGCGAGGCCGAAATGGTCGCTCCGGCCCCGATGCTGGAGAAGGATGCCGTTGTCGGCGATTACCGGATAATCGAGAGGATCGGGATAGGGGGGATGGGCGAAGTCTACCTTGCCGAACAGAAATCCATGAAAAGGCCCGTCGCCCTTAAAATACTGCAGGAAGATCTTGTGCAGGACAAGGCGTATCTGGACAGGTTCTACCGGGAGGTGCGCACCCTTGCGCAGATTGAGCATCCGAATGTCGTCAGCGCGATCGAGGCCGGAGCCGACGGGCATGTCTATTATTTCTCAATGACATTCGTCGAGGGCAAGGATATAAAGCGGATGCTTGACGAAGGCCATATTTTCAAAGAGACCGAGGCTGTGAAAATAGCGCTGGAGGTCGCCTACGCCCTGAAATTCGTATGGGAGAAGCACGGCATTCTCCACAGGGACATAAAACCCGCCAACATAATGCTCACTACCGAAAACGAAGTGAAGCTGATGGATCTCGGGATATCAAAGAAGATGTTCGACGAGGATGTCGAACTGACTGTTGCGGGAATGATGATCGGCTCGCCCCAGTATGTCAGTCCCGAACAGGCCAAGGCCCTCAAGGATGTTGATTTCAGGGCCGACATGTATTCCCTCGGAGCCACGCTTTACCATATCCTTGCCGGTTCCCCTCCATATCCGGGGAACAACGCCATGGCGGTCATTGTGAAACATCTTGACGAACCTATCCCGGATCCCAGGAAGGCGTGGCCGGAGATAACTGAATCCACTGCAAACCTGATTGCCATCATGATGGCGAAGAAGAAAGAGGACCGCTTCGATTCCTGGGATGAGTGCATCGATGTGATGAAAGACATTCTGGAGGAAGCCGCCGAAACGCCCGGAGACAAGATCAGGACGGCCATTATAAAAGCGGCGGAGATTTCTAAAATTGAAAAAGGTACTGTCGTCAAATCCGTGATTTTCGACAAATCTTGGAAGATAATTGCCATTGCCGCACTTTTTATAATCATTGTGTTCGGAATGATAGTCATGGTGAAAAAGGGTAACCGCGACGCCAGGCGGGACAGGGCAATGAACCTCTACAATGCGGCGCTGAAATTCATCGGAAGCAATCCCGAACCTTCGAATTACAGGAAGGCGATGGTATTGCTGGAAAACGTCCAGAGGGTCGGAGACCCGCACTATTCGGCTGAAGCCAAAGGGGAAATGGAGAAAATCCTGGAAAAAGTGCAGCAGATGAAAAACAGGAAACAGCAGGATCAGAAAAGCAATGCCCTTGAAGACCTGAAGAAGAAAGCCTATGAATTTGAGAAAAACGGGGACTATGATAAAGCGCTTTCATTCTGGCTCAGTTACCGAAAGGACGGGCAATATGCGAAGGACTTCGAATTCGAGATACAAAAAGCCGTTGACTATCTTAACAGGAAAAAGAAATCGAAGGAGGAGGGACTGGACTGAGTTGTTCAACATCGAACTTCCAACATCGAACTTCCAACATCGAAAGTGGGAATTGAATATCCAATATCCAACATGGAATATCCAATGTCCAAGTATTCAGAAGAAGGAGCTGAGGGAAGTTATCAGTACCATGTCATCAGTTTTATGTTTTTGTTGGAGTTCACGGCTTTAGCGTGTCTTTTTCCCTTATTGGCTTTTGTTCTTGAAACTTGCTCACTCGGGCACTTGGAATCTATTTGAATATGAATTCCGATGGGAATTGGAGATTGAGTGCTGTGCCGTGGCGTAGCTCCATACGAAGCCTGGTTGGAGATTGGATATTCAATTTGGAACATTTATTTTGTCGAATTTGAAAGAGGATTCTTAAAATGAACGAGACAGACATTTATCAGATTCAAAGACCGTCCCCAATGCTTCTGAAGCTCTACATCATAAGGAGCATACTTTCCGGGCCTTTCATAATTTTCTCACTGCCGGTTCTGCTTTTTCGCTATTATACGCTGAAGTACAGGTTTGACGGCGAAGGGATCAGCATGCGGTGGGGGTTCATTTTCAGGCGCGAGGTCAATCTCACGTATGCAAGGATCCAGGACATCCATCTGACTTCAGGCGTGATCCAGCGGTGGCTGGGACTTGCAGACCTCAAGATTCAGACCGCGTCAGGAAGCGCTGAACCGGAAATGACCATTGAAGGAATCATTGAATACGAGAAGCTCAGGGATTTTCTATATACGAAAATGCGCGGATACAGGGATCTTGCATTGGCAAAGCACGCCGCCCCGTCCGCTGTCTCCGCTCATTCGGTGCAGATCGGCGGAGATGCAGTGAAAATTCTGACCGGCATAGGCAATGAATTGAGGGCGACCCGGGAAGCTCTGGAGAGGATCGCACTCAAATAAGAAACAGTGTGGTAAGAGGAAAGGGGCAAGGGGGAAGCAGACGGCGGACGACAGATGACAGTGGTCGGTAATCTGTAATCGGAGGAAAGGATATTTAAGTTGGAGTTCACGGCTTTAGCGTGTTCTTAAATTGGAAATTTGAGTTCGAATTACCGTTGGATGTTGGAAATTCCCTGTTGGATATTGGGTGTTCAAATGTATGAATTCACAAAAAAGCTTGTGCTCAGGATCCTGAGGGTTCCGCCTGAACCTCTTGACCCGATGGGAGACGTCGGAAGCCTCAAGGTTTTCAGGGCGTCCCCGAATTTTTTCCGATACAGGCTCTATGTGTGGATAATAAGGAACGTTTTTTCCGCTTTCGTCCTGGCTCTGGGGGCGGGAATATTTTTTGCGGTTTTCCTGAAATCCCGGGCGCCTGCAAGTGAAATAATCCTGGCGGTTCTTTCCCTGATGGGCGTCTGCATGCTCGGCATCGGACATCTGGTCGTATCTTTTGTAATGTTGCGCCTGGACTATGAAATGCGCTGGTACAAGATTTCAGACAGGAGCCTCAGGATAAGGGAGGGCGTTGTTTTTGTCCGGGAAATGACAATGACATTCGCCAATATTCAGAACATATCCATTTCCCAGGGGCCGATCCAGCGTTTTTTCAAGATAGCCGACCTCAAGGTGGAGACAGCTGGCGGAGGCGGGGCGATTCAGCCCGATCACAACTCGCAGCATCCCGTGTTTTCAATGCATATAGGAGTTTTCAAGGGCATAGACAATTATGACGAGGTTCGTGACGTGATGCTTGCCAGGCTTAAGAAGCTCAGGGATTCCGGGCTTGGCGACGCGGATGAAGCCGTTGCAGCCTCAGCCTCGGCTGAAACCGGAAAAGAATCCGC
Source organism: Victivallales bacterium (assembly GCA_041662825.1). GTDB lineage: Bacteria > Verrucomicrobiota > Lentisphaeria > Victivallales > GWF2-50-93 > GWF2-50-93. Next base: position 3,613 of record JBAZRS010000354.1, read on the forward strand.
CGCTGTTTCAAATGACTTTATTGAAGCCCTGAAGCACCTGTACACCGAAGCGTCTCTTCTCAGGCAGAGCGCCGAAAAGCTTAAAACATCATGACCCCTAAGCCCGCACGAACGTCCAACATTCAACATTCAACTTTGAACATCCGCCGTCGCTAAGAAGCTATGGCGGACAGGTCGAATTAAAATAGCAATTCATTCGAAGTTGGAAGTTTCCGCCGCGGCGGATTGAGTGTTCGATGTTGAATTTATTAACTCTTAAAACTGTGAAATTAATTTTGGATAAGATTCTTCTAGTCCTGCTTGTCATCTCGGTTCCGGTCGCTTTTCATTTTTGGAGGAGGAGACGGAAAAAATCATTGAGGGAAATGCTTTTCAAAAGTGAATTCCCGGCGGAGTGGGTGAAGCTTTTAAATGATAATGTAGCACTTTACCGGAGGCTGCCTCAAGACCTCAAAACCCAGTTGCACGGGCACATAAACATATTCCTGTCCGAAAAGACTTTTGAAGGCTGCAGCGGACAGACCATAAACAACGAGATAAGACTCACGATAGCTTCGCAGGCCTGCATTCTGCTGCTGAACAGGGAAACGGACTATTATCCCTGGCTGGTCTCAGTCCTCGTTTATCCTGAAGCATATTTTGTAAATAAGGATTACCATATAGGCGGGCAGATAGTCAAGGGAAGGGAGGTGAATCTTGGAGAGTCCTGGGAAAACGGCGCCGTTGTCCTGTCATGGAATCAGATAAGGAATGAATCTCCAGACGAAATGAGCGAGGACAGTCTTGTGATACATGAATTTGCACACCAGCTTGATGCGGAGGACGGATTCCTGAACGGTCTTCCGGAACTCGGCAAGAATTCAAGTTACAAGAAATGGGCGGGCATTTTAAGGAGGGAATACGAGGAGCTGAGAATAGATGCGGTAAACGGTGAAGATGACGTGATAGACGAGTACGGCGCTGAAAATCCCGCAGAGTTTTTTGCGGTGGCAAGTGAAAGTTTCTTCCTGAAATCCCGCGAAATCCGCGACATGCACCCCGAACTTTACCAGGAGCTCTCCAAGTTTTACAAGCTTGATCCTGCGGAATGGGACAGGAGTGATTCCGGCATCAATGGCGCATCGCGGGAAACTTAGCGGGCCCTTAATGGGCCGCCCCTGTTTCCATTATGGACTTCAGTATTTCCTCGAATCTCAAGCATGCGAGATCTTGCGAAAAGGTTGAAGCAACCTCAAGGGATGTTTTTCTTATGTTTGCGAATTCCGCAGGACTCATCCTGTAGATTTTTTCAAGTGCGTCGGCGGTCGCGCTTGCATCTCCCTCCGGTACGAACAGGCAGAACTCCCTGTCCCTGCAGAAACTTCTGTAACAGGAAATGCCGCTGAGGATGTCGACGAGGCCGGAAGCCATTGACTCCATGGCCGGCAAACCGAAACCCTCCCTTTCGGTGGAATTTGAAAGATAGATGTCGCAGGAGCGCAGAATCCTGGCGAATTCAAGTCTGGGCGGATCTGTTATCATTTTAAAATCCAAGCCAATGTTCTTCTCAAATTCCGAGCTGTCCTTTGAAATTCGGATGAAATCGACGGGGATTCCCCTCTTCCTTGCCAGTCCGATCGCATCATAAGTCACAGGCAGCCCCTTGTAGGTGACATTGTAAGATCCGACATTTACTATTTTCATCGGCCTGTCGGCAGAAAATATCGGAGGTTCCCAGTTTTCCAGAGGATGCAGTATTTTAAGGTCGACGCCGTTCCTGCACAAAGGCGCAGGTTTCCCGTAACGTTTCTCCAGTTCCCTGCTAATATGTTCGGACACCGATATGAAATAAGTCGGGAGACGGTAAATCTCATCCCACTGCCTGAGCGTTTTTTCCCATTGCCTCTTTTTCATGCGAATAATGATGTCATGCCATAAACCTTTGCCTTGATATCTCGGAGGCAGGAATTTACCCTGTATCCTGTGCTCCATGTCGATAAGATCCAATCCCTGGCAGAAGTGAACTACTTTTGCCCCTTTTCCTGATTCCCATCCCTCTTTGACTTCCGGCGGGCTTGTGGCGACAATCAGATCACAGGCAGGTATATTCTCGGCTGAAAAACTGGGAACAGCAGTTGCTTCTGTCCCGGATAATTCACCTGTTTTATTTTTGACATGCAGCTTTATGTCAGGCCCCCTTGAGGCAAGAAACTCCGCATACAGGAACATGAGCATCCGTCCGCCTGAAAACTTCATGTGGTTGCTTAAAAATACTATTTTCATTTATATGTCATCACCTTTAAAATCGGAATTCAAATTAAAGAACAATAAGAATATGGCAGTTCCTGCGAAATTCAATATTCGGGATCCGGTTGCTCACAATTTGAACGTTCTAAACTGAGGGTGGCATCCGTTGTCTTCGCGGGGCGGATTTCGGGAATTATTCATCCGGCCATATGGTTTCTGCGGTACTGGCCAGGGGCGGTTCCGTAATATT
>JBAZRS010000355.1:0-6087 GCA_041662825.1 Victivallales bacterium
GAGGAAAAGTGCAGCCGTTAATAGCAGTACCAGCAGGACGGGAATTCATCTCATATGTCACTCCTTTATGTTTATCCCATACATATATACCGCATAATTATGCAGGGCAAGCCCCAATTCAGCCTGGGAATGTTGAATGAGGAGTCTTTTCTGAGTATATTGTTAAAAAAAAGGCATGACCATGGCGACTGAACTTGAAATTTGGGAGGGGAAACTGAGAAACATCTTCAAGGAGATAAATGACATCCTTGAAGGGAAATACGGCAGTCTTTTCCCCCTGAATCCGGTCAGGGCGCGACATGGCAGCACATCGGATCCGGAATGCGACGGACTTTTTGATGTCGGGGCCACATATTCCACCGGAATAGGGTCCAGATACGGAGAAGGTTATGTTATTGAAATAAGATGGGCTACGTTAAGGACTGTTCCTGAGGAGATGCAGAAAGAGGCCGAAAAGATAACTGAATGCATTTTGGACAAGAGGCTTCAGGATGAGTTTCCCGGGAAAAACCTTAAAGTTGTTCACGACGGGGATCTTATGAAAATTGTCGGAGATCTCTCCCTATGAGAGTATTTGCGTTATCGCTTGTCATTCTTATCCTTTTCGGATGCGGACGAAGGGGGCTTGACTACTTTCCTGGTTATCTCGAGGGGGAGTTCCTCTTCATCTCGGCCCAGTTCACGGGTAAACTTGAAAAGCTTCCCGTTGACAGGGGACAGAATGTCAAAGACGGAGATCTTCTTTTCTCCCTGGAAAAAACCGAGGAGCTGGAACAGCAGAAACAGTCGGAGGCGAGGCTCAAGCAGGTGGGTTCACAGCTTGAGGATCTGAAGAAATCGCTGCGCCCGGAGGAGATTAAAGCGTTTGAAGCGCAGGTGGCAAGAGCGGAGGCCGCTTGCGAGCTTTCAGCTGTGATTCTGGAAAGAAATACAACATTGGTGAAAGCTGAAGCCATTGCAAAAAGCGCATACGACTTGGCATTTTATACGCACAAAATGAATCTTAAATCCTTAGATGAGGCCAGACAGAACCTGGCAACCGCAAAACTTGCCTCAAGGACGGATGCAATAGCCGCCGCCGAAGCCCAGACGAATGCGATCACGGCAGAACTGAAAGCCGCCGAATGGAGAACCTCCCAGAAGGACAGGCATGCGCCGGAGGACGCCTTTGTTTTCGACACCCTGTATAACGAAGGGGAGATTGTCGAGGCAAACCGACCGGTGGTCGTCCTGCTTCCCCCCGGCAATGTCAAGGCGAGGTTTTTCGTGCCGGAAAAGGTTGTGAACACATTAAAAGTCGGACAGGCTGTGCGGATTTCATTCACGGGAATGAAAAACCCTGTCGAGGGCAGGATCAATTTCATATCAAGCAATGCCGAATACACCCCGCCCGTCATATACAGCAAGGATTACAGGGAGAAACTCGTCTTCATGATTGAGGCCGGCATTAAGCCTGAACTTGCAAAATCATTGCATCCCGGCCAGCCCGTTGACGTGAAGATTATTAAATAGGAGAGATAATTGAGTGTAAGGGAATTACAAAGTTTCTTCCTGCGACAGCAGGAATTTGGAGTGCTGAAGCGGGCAGCTTCAGCTTTTCTTAGGCAAAATTCATTTCGCCGTCTTGAGACCGCCAGGCTACGCATGCCGGAAGAAAAGCGGTAGCTCCCTCCTTCGCCAAGGCTACGGGGGGCAGGTCGCGACCGCACTCCAAAAAGTTGCGGCTTTCAGCCGCCTAACTTGATCTTATGGGAAATTGTATTTTAATGTTTTTGTTAAATTTAACTCTGAAAGTGTGCAGTTATATAGCCTATGGTTTCAACCATAGGGGCTATAATCATGATGATTGCGTCCTGAAGGGACGAAGTATGCTCGTGGTTTTGTTTTTGCTCATTAAAAACAACTCCGTCTCTTCAAGACGGATGGGGGGGTGTATGATCTACCTGTGGTTGAAACCACAGGCTATATTACTTTATCCCTCCGGGATAGAGAGAAAATTAATGTAAGAATAATGGGAACAACAGAAGTAAATATCATGAAAAATCCTGTTATCCTGTCAAAATATTAAGTCTTGGTGAAGCCGGTTAAGTCCATTTCGTTGGGAATTGGAAATTGAGTATTGGATATTCACATAAAAAATGGAGATGGCCGTGTCCCGTAATACAAATGAAAAAATCGCATCGAAAGATGGGAAATCGGGATATGTGATTGACGTGGAGAACATCACCAAGAGCTTCAACGGCAAGACGGTCGTAAACAATGTCAGCATCCAGGTTCCCAAAGGCGAGATATTCGCCTTTCTCGGGCCAAACGGCAGCGGCAAGACAACCTTCCTGAGAATGCTCTGCGGGCTGCTCACCCCCGATTCCGGACACGGCACCTGTCTGGGCTACAACATCCTGAGGGATAGGCAGGAAATCAAAAAGCACATCGGGTACATGACCCAGCGCTTCAGTTTCTACGAGGATCTGACGATCAGGGAGAATCTCGATTTCGTGGCAAGGCTCTACGACGTCCCAGACAGGAAAAGGAAAGTGGGGGAGAGCATTGAGAAGCTAGGCATGTCGGCAAGGCGTGATCAGCTCGCCGGAACCCTCTCGGGAGGCTGGAAACAGAGGCTCGCACTGGCGGCGGCGCTGATCCATGAGCCGAAACTGCTTCTCCTGGATGAACCTACGGCTGGCGTCGATCCGAAGGCGAGGCGGGAATTCTGGGATGAGATTCATCTCCTCGCAGGCGAGGGGATGACTGTTCTTGTCACGACACATTATATGGACGAGGCGGAAAGATGCCACCGCATCGCCTACCTATCCTTCGGGAATTTGCTTACCCATGGAACAGTCGGCGAGGTAATTGAAAGGGCGGGACTCGCCACTTGGGCGGTAACGGGTCCTGATATCGCGGGGCTCATCGGCAAACTCAGAGAGCTCCCGTCCGTAGAGCAGGTTGCGGTTTTCGGGAATACGCTGCATGTGAGCGGAACTGAACCGCTGAGTCTCGAAAATGATCTGAAGCCTTATTTCACCTCAGAGTACCGTTGGGAAAGAGTTTCAAGCGGGCTCGAAGACGTTTTCATACATCTCATGGAAAACAGCAGGGACAACTACTGATGGCAAGCGACATATTCTCTTTCAACAGGTTCAAGGCGGTGGTCCTCAAGGAATTCGTCCAGATGCGCCGCGACCGCCTGACTTTCGCCATGATGGTCGGCATACCACTTTTCCAGCTGATCATCTTCGGTTATGCCATAAACACCGATCCTAAACATCTGCCGACCGCCGTCCTCTCGGCGGACTACGGCCCTTTTGCACGCAGCATCCTCTACGGCATGAAAAACAGCGAGTATTTCAGGTTCACCCAGGAAGTCTCCTCCGAAGCTGAAATGGAGAAGCTCATCAGACGGGGGAAAGTCAATTTCGGGATCATAATACCCGTAGATTTCAGCCGCGACATCCTCAGGGGTAAACAACCTTCCCTTGTCCTGGAGGTCGATGCGACAGATCCCATGGGCGTGGGAAATGCCATGACGGCCCTTGCCGTATTGATGCAGACTGTCCTCAACAGGGATCTGGACGGCCCCCTTGAAAGCCTCAAGGCGAAAAGCGGACCCGTCAACCTGATCATCCACAAAACCTACAATCCCGAAGGAATCACCCAGTACAATGTCGTGCCTGGACTACTCGGCGTCATACTCACCCTCACCATGGTTTTCATAACCGCCCTCGCAATCACAAGGGAAAAGGAACGGGGCACCATGGAAAACCTGCTTTCAACTCCGGTTAGGCCCATAGAGGTAATGACGGGCAAGATCGTGCCGTACATTATGGTGGGGTACATACAGGCCTGCCTCATACTCCTCGGGATAAGATTTATTTTCAAAATCCCGATAGTCGGAAACACCGCGCTGCTGTATTGCGTGGCATTGTTCTTCATCGCTGCGAATCTCGCAGTGGGACTCACCTTCTCCACCATAGCCAGGAACCAGCTCCAGGCGGTTCAGATGTCGATATTCTTCTTCCTGCCTTCAATACTGCTTTCCGGATTCATGTTCCCGATCCGCGGCATGCCGGACTGGGCGCAGTATCTGGGTTCAATGCTCCCGCTGACCCACTTCCTCCCGATCGTCAGGGGGATACTCCTGAAGGGGAACAGGTTCATTGATTTCCAAGGTCATTTCTTCGCAATAATAGCCTTTTTCCTTATAGTCCTGATCATAGGTGTCAAACGTTATAGGCAGACCCTGGACTGAAGATCTTTACAAGCAGACCTTTTTTTTAATGACAAAAGGTATATCATAAATAAAGGGAACCTCTAAAAATTCGCATTTGGCGCGTTGCGGAAGATTTTTGAAAGCTCAAAAAGAATTTCTGAACGGAGGCGTATCGAGCGATACGCCGAGAGAGGAACATTCTTCTTTGGGCCAAAAAGATCCGCAACCCGAAGGCAGACAGATTCTTATGGATTCCGCCATCGTCGCAAATCCAGTCACAGCCCGCAACGGGGCTGCTCCTGTATTTGCTCCTTGCCGGCTCTCCATAATCTCCTGTCTCGCGCCATATGCCAATTTTTAGAGGTTCCCTAAATGTCATATTAGTTTGTTCAGGCAAGGATAAAGGAGACTGGAAATGGCACATGATATCCGATGGAAACAGCGGTTTGATAATTTTGACCGTGCCGTAGTTCTTCTGCGTGAACCTATAGACCAGGGCATAGATAAGTTAACGACCTTGGAAAAAGAAGGGATGGTTCAGCGTTTTGAGTTTGCACTTGAACTCGCCTGGAAGACACTTAAAGATTACATGGAACACCAGGGTGCCGTAATCAATCCACTCACCCCGCGCAATGTCATCAAGGAAGCCTTTGCCTCCCACATCCTGAAGGACGGACAGGTTTGGATCGACATGCTTGATCACAGGAATCTCCTTTCCCACACCTATGACATAAAGACTTTTGAAGATGCCGTGGTTTCCGTGCGCGACCGTTACCATGCTGCTTTTGAAGAATTGCATGAATGGCTGATGGCAAGGAGACAGGAAGAATGAAATACAACATAGGCCTGAGTGAAAAAGAACAGGAACTCATCCAAAAGCTCCTTTCCCAACATACTGAAGTAACAGGTGCCATCCTCTTCGGGTCGCGCGCCAAAGGTACGGCAATGGCGTCGTCGGACATTGATCTGGCGATAGAAGGTCTGGAAAGCCCCCTGCAGGCCGAAGCGATCGCCAGCGAACTTGAAGAACTCCCTCTCCCATATCGCTTCGATGTCAAAGCGTTAACCGCCATACAATCTCCGGCGTTGAGAGAACATATTGAACGCGTCGGATTGCGGATCTACGGGTGAACTGCTGAAAACCCCGCCCATTCGCCGGAAATTCACATTTCCCACCCATGAAATTTCTATATCTGGAGTTATATTGTCAGCTCTTTAACTCAGCAAATAACATGGGATTTAAACCATGAGAGAAGTGAAAATAGGAATAATAGGCTTCGGAACCGTAGGTGCCGGGGTAGTGTCCTGCCTGCTTGAAAACGGGGATGTGATTTCCCGCAGGACAGGTGTGAACCTTGTTCTTGCAAGGATTGCCGATATCGATGTGAAGACCGACCGCAAGGTCAACGTCCCGAAGGACATCCTCACCACCGACGCGATGAAACTCATCGACGAGGTGGACGTTGTCGTTGAACTTGTCGGAGGGACAAACAAGGCGAAGGAGTTCATTCTCGCGGCGCTGAAAAAAGGGAAGCCAGTCGTCACTGCAAACAAGGCGCTCCTGGCCGAGTACGGCGAGGAGATCTTTGCCGCGGCTGAAAAATCCAAGGCCGATATTTATTACGAAGCGAGCGTCTGCGGCGGGATACCGATAATCAAAGCCCTCAAGGAGGGACTTGTCGCCAACAAGATACAGAAAATTGTCGGCATTATGAACGGCACATGCAATTACATCCTCACAAGGATGGAAAGAGAGCGCATCGGTTTCGAAGAAGTTCTCGGTGAGGCGCAGAAACTGGGCTATGCCGAAGCCAATCCGTCCTTTGACATCGACGGGATTGACACCGCCCATAAGACTGCGATCCTCGCATCTCTCG
>JBAZRS010000356.1:0-6076 GCA_041662825.1 Victivallales bacterium
AGCGTTTGACGGCACGTACTGCGATGGAGCCTTCGAGGTCGTCGCGGCGGCATTTCTTCGTGCACCACTGCGGGCACACCCTTCCGCAGACCGACGGGAACGGATTGTTGCGGAGGTGGATGCGGAGCGCATCGTCGAATCGGCCGTATTTCGTGTATCCGAGATATGCCGGGACATTTACATTTGCGGGACATGCATTCACGCATGGCGCCCACATCATCGTACCGCAGACTGCGGCCTCGCAGTGTTTTTCATTTATGTGCTCGAGCTACTCCTTGCGGAAATAGCGCAGCGTTGAAAGCACGGGATTCGGGGCGCTCTGTCCGAGTCCGCAGAGGGAAGTCTTGCCGACTGTGCCTGCGAGCTGTTCAAGCCGCTCCAGATCGTTCATTGTGCCATGGCCTTCGCAGATTTTGTTGAGGAGATCGAGCATTATCCTTGTGCCGACGCGGCACGGGGTGCATTTTCCGCAGGATTCTTCGGCGATGAATTCCATGAAGTATCTTGCCAGGTCGACGGCGCAGGTGTCTTCGTTCATGACGATGAGACCGCCCGATCCCATGATCGCGCCAAGGGCCGGAAGCGATTCATATGTGACCGGGGTGTTGAGAAGTTCCTGCGGGATGCATCCGCCGGAAGGTCCGCCTATCTGGACGGCCTTGAATTTCTTGTCCTTGGGGATTCCTCCGCCGAGGTCGTAGATGATGGTGCCCATAGGCATCCCCATGGGGACTTCGACAAGGCCGGTGTTGTTGACGTCTCCGGCGAGGGCGAAGACTTTTGTGCCCTTGCTCTTTTCCGTCCCGAGTTTCGCATATTCGGCGCCGCCGTTGAATATTATATAAGGTATGTTTGCGAATGTTTCGACATTGTTGAGGACGGTGGGTTTTTCAAAAAGCCCCTTCTGTGCGGGGAAGGGGGGTTTGGGGCGCGGTTCGCCGCGTTTGCCCTCGATCGAGTGCATGAGGGCGGTCTCCTCGCCGCAGACAAATGCGCCTGCGCCCATTCTTATCTCGATGTCGAAATTGAATTTAGAACTGAAGATCTTTTTCCCGAGCAGGCCGAGCTTCCTCGCATCGTTGATTGCTATGTTGAGCCTTTCGATTGCAAGCGGATATTCGGCGCGGACATAAACGTAACCCTGGTTTGCGCCAACGGCATAGCCGCATACCGCCATTCCCTCCACTATGCTGTGGGGATCGCCTTCAAGAAGACTGCGGTCCATGAATGCCCCCGGATCGCCTTCGTCGGCGTTGCATACGACATATTTCTGTTTGGAGTCCTCCTTTGCGCAAGCCTCCCATTTGAGGCCGGTCGGGAATCCGGCGCCGCCGCGGCCGCGAAGGCCTGAAGTCTTGACCTCGGCGACAACCTGTTCCTGCGTCATGCCGGTGAGGGCTTTACCCAGAGCCTCGTATCCGCCGTTTGCGATGTATTCCCTGATGCTTACGGGATCAATGACACCGCAGTTGCGGAGGGCTATTTTCTTCTGCAGTTTGAAGAAGTCGATCCCGTTAATAGCCCTGATGAGTTCCTGTGTTGCCGGTTTCTTGTAAAAAAGTCTTTCGACGACGCGTCCCTTGAGGAGATGTTCCTCGACAATCTCCTGCGTGTCGGCGGGTTTCACCTTCTGGTAGAAGACGCCTTCCGGGTAAATGATTATTATGGGACCGACTTCGCACATCCCCATGCACCCTGTCGTGATCAGGTCTATTTCATCGGTGAGTCCGTGTTTTGTCAGTTCCTTCTCGAAGGCGCTTTTAACGCTTTCGGTGCCGGAGGATATGCAGGCGCCGCCTGCGCATAATAAAACTTGAGCCCTGGCTGCCATTGTAATTAACCCCTTATTCGTATTTTGCTAGAATTCCGGAAATTTTCTTCGGTGTTACCCGGCCGTGAACGTCATTGTTTATCATGATGACTGGAGCGAGTCCGCAGGCGCCGAAACAGCGTTGGATCGTGATTGAAAAACGCCTGTCCGGAGTGGTCTCCCCGACCTTGACTTTGAGTTCGCCCACAAGGGCCTCCATGACTTTTTTGGAGCCCCGCACGTAACATGCGGTGCCCATGCATACATTTATCGTATGCCGTCCACGGGGCTGCATTGTGAAGTAGTGGTAGAACGTCACAACGCCGAGAACTTCGCCGGAGCTCAGTCCGAGGGCTTTTGCGACATGCTCCTGGACTTCGATCGGAAGAAAACCGAAAAGCTCCTGGGCCTTGTGGAGCACGGGTATCAGTATCTCCTGCCCTTTTTTCTTCTTGTGGGAATTGATGAACTTGTCGAGTTCTTCATAGAGGGGATTCGTGCATTTTTCGCCGCATTCGCAGTTTGTGGTCATAGTCGGTTTCCTTTCAGGCGGAGACAAGTTCCGTGACAACATTTCCGCCGACGATATGCTGTGCGACTATTTTTTTTGCGGCTTCCCTGTCGACTTTTCCGTAACGCACGGTTTTCTGTCCCTGGACTTCGACATCGACAAGGGGTTCGCGTTCGCAGAATCCCGCGCAGCCGGTGGCGGTGACGGCGACATCGGAAAGTTTGGCGGAGTCGATCGCCTCCATGAACGCCTTCATCGTGTCCCTGGCTCCGGCGGCTATTCCGCACGTCCCCATTCCGATCACGACTTTCACGCGCTGTCCGCCCGAGCGCATTTCCATGCTCTTTTTAACTTCATCCTTTATCTTGCGGAGTTCGTCAAGGCTTTTCATAAATCCTCCTGTTTAAAACGTGAACACAGATGTGAAAAAAGAATTCTTAATCTATACGGTATAATCCCTTTTTGCAATGACACAAGAAAAGCCGGTAAGATTGTCAATAAAAGACAATAATTCAAGCGGTGAATCGTCCGGGCGCTCACAATTTCAATCTTATTTTGCCGAGCCAGAAGTGCATCGCCTGGAATTCAGCGGAAAGCTGCCGCAATATGAAATTCCTGACCTCCGGGGAGTTCATGTTCATGTCGCCAAGCTCCGCCTTCACCTGGACCGTATTCAGTATTTCCTCGCGGTTGTCGCCTATTTTCACAATCCAGTCCATCTGCGGCCAGGCAGTCATGCATGTTATAATGAGATCCTCGATATCGCCGACAGGTTTTGAATCGATATGGCTGAGATCGAAATCCGCTTCAACTTTCACGCCGCCGTTTTCCCCTTCGCCTATCATCAATCTTCCGCCGCACTGTTCGATGGAATTCTTCAGCAGGGCGAGGCCCAGCCCCACCTTTCTTTCTTTCCGCGTAGTCCTGAACGGATCGGAGGGATCTTCCTTTACTCCTTTCGGAAAGCCAGGTCCGTCGTCGGAAACGGAAAACGAGAAGACAGTGCCCTGCCATGCGAATTCAAGGGTAACTGTTTTGGCCCCGGCCTTGACGGAGTTTTCGACTATGTCGAGTATGTGGAGGGAGAGATCTTTCATTGGCAAATTAATGCGGGTTGCACCCGTATTCCGATTTGAACGTTCAACATCCAACATTCAACTTCGAACATCGAATTTAAAATGCAATTCATTCGAAGTTGGAAGTTCGATGTTGAGTGTTCGATGTTCATTTATATTTTTTCTTTTTAATTATATCCATGAGGTCTTTTAGACTATCAGCGGTTTCTGGAATTTCCATGTGGAAACGGCCGACAGATTCGAGAAAATGCGAATCCGAACCGGAGATTACGGGATAGCCCTCTATTCTCTGCCCTATTTTAAAGCCGTCGCGGAGCCACATCGGGGCGGCGATCTCAACGGCGTCGAACCCGGCGTTCGGGTCTATGAACCCCAGCTGGCTTACGAGGCTGTATATTCGCTTGTGGATATGCGCCGGTATCACATATCCGTTTCTCTTTTTGATCTCGGAAATTATCCGGCCGCACGACAGGGAGAGTCCGATATTCCTTATGTTCTCGTCAGTGTCTACTATTTCATCGTCGGAATCGAAAACAAGCTGATGTCCCGATATCTCGGCGATGTTCTTCCCGGGCGGCAGGGCTGAATCGACAAGTCTCTGGAAGTCCTCGAGTTCCCCCGGTTCTTCGAACAATCCCAGGATGTGCACCTCCTCAAGCGTAGTCAATTCAATCCCGGGAACCACTTTTATCCCGAGTTTCTCCCCGAATGCGATCGACATGGAAACATTCGCCGAAGCGTTATGGTCTGTTATCGCAATAATGTCCAGGCCGGAGTTTTTCGCCTTTGACAGGATCTGCCCCGGGCTCATGATGTTCTCAGCGCATGCGGAAAGGGCGGTGTGTATATGGAGGTCGAAACGGGTCATGGCAACCTCAATTGTAATTACAGTCGTCCTTATTGTTTTTCATTTGAACAAATGAAAAACTTCAGGGATGGACCAAATCAAAGCTTGCCGGAAAGCTTCATGCAGAGCTGCGCGGAATTCTCCTTGCTTCCGAACAGAGAAACGCCCTGTTCGCGGGCTTTGTCAACAGTCTGCCTGTCCGGTTCCGAACCGTTCACAATAATTACGCACGAAACATCCCTCAACTGTGCGACAGCGACAATATTCAGGTGCGCGAGTACGGTAAACCAGGCGGAGCCTTCGGGAACATGCGCCATCACATCGCTCAGGAGGTCGCCGCAATAGGCGGCATGCACTTCCGTGTCAAGCTTTTTCTCATCAACGTAATATTCCGTCAGAGCCAAGTCGCCGACAATCTGCCTGAGTTTCATGGGCCGTCCCCCTTGATTGATGTTTTCCACATGACAATTGCTGTAATATAAAGCATGTCACCCTCTTTCTTCCACAGCCTTAACGCGAATTGGTGATCTTTTTTGCCGCAGTCAGACAATCATCCTGAAAAAATTTTAAAATATTTTCCGCCGCTTGTTGACTTCTAATGCGATATCTGTTATAATCATAAGCGTAATATAGCCATAAGCGGTATTGTTGAACCGGAGAGGTTGTTGCACCATGGTTGACATAGACATGCCCAGAAATTCCAAGATAGTGAAGAAATACCCGAAGGTGTTGAACGCATTGCGGTTGAAGATCCGCCGCGGCCATTATGGGGGCATGTTGCCGGGAGTCCAGCAGCTGGCACGCGATTTCGATGTGAACTTCATGACCGTCAACAAGGCCGTGAACATGCTGGTTGACGAGAATCTCCTCTACCGGATACCGAACAAGGGGACGTTTGTCCGGAGGACATTCCGCATCGCCCTTGTATTCCTCTTCAAGAAGGACAGCAGGAATCAGCGCAGGCAGACTGTTTACGATGATCTCATCCATGGAGTGGAAGAGGCCCTGAATGAAAAAAACATGACAATGGTTTTCAAGAACATTGATCCTGAATCTGAACTGCTGAGTCTGAAAAACATGAAGAACGAATCTGACGGGCTTATACTCCTGGGCGCTGTGAGCCCGAAGGTGAATAAAACTCTCGGAGACTTTCCAGTTGTCCGTGTAATGGGTGCGGTAGATGAAAGTGACACGCGGGATCATGTGACTTACAACAATCATTCCATCGGACGGCTTGCCGCTGAACATATGCTCCGCAAGGGTTTCAAGGAATGTGCTTTTGTCTGCAGCAGCAACTGGCAACTCCTTCTCGACAGGGGCTTGGCCTTTTGCGAGACTTTCGCAAAAGCTGGCGGGCATGTCAGCATGCTTATGCCGGAGAACGCTTCCGCCAATAGCCTTAATACAAATTGGTTGACAGGGCGGCTTGCAAAAATGCTGGAACAAAAAACTGCGCCGGCAGGTCTTTTCATCCCGGCCGTCTGGATGGCCGACAGCATTTACTCCTTTCTCAACAGCCGCAACGCAGTTCCAGGAAAAGACATTGAGATAGTCACCTGCGACAAGGAACTCATGGAGCTTTCGAAATTAATACCCCGGCCCGCATACGTTGACACACATGTCGATTTCATAGGCAAGAAGGCGGTTGAAGTACTGAGTGAAAGGATTGAATTTCCAGGCAGCCCAATGAAAAAGATTCTTATGGAGCCGGATTTGGTGTTGCCGTGAGGAAATAAATTTTTCCGGAGCAGGAAAATTTACCAATATGATAAAAACAGGTTGGAATAATCCATAAGACTTTAAAATTAAAAAGACAGGAGGTTGAAATGCAA
>JBAZRS010000357.1:0-6071 GCA_041662825.1 Victivallales bacterium
ACCCCATGCTGAAAGGGCAAGTTGTACAACATCTTCTTACGTTCCTGCCGAAGAAAAAGGAGACGGATATCGGAAAAAGAATCAGGGAAGTCCTCAATGACCCAAGCCTCAAAGATGAATTTGATAAAGGAGGCTTCGATAGGTTTGGGACTTCACGTTTTATGGCTGAGGTCATAATGCTTGGAAGCATGAAGCCGCAACTCAAGAAGATTGTCGAAGATATCATACGAGACGCAAAGAGGGAAAAAGCACGCCTCTCCAAAGGACTCGACAGGGCTGAAGATCCGTTTAAGAAGCGTCTCGACGAAATCGGGAAGGTCTTCCGTTTGGACAATGATGAAATCCAGTTGCTAACGTTGCTGTACATCAGCGGTTATCTGGTCTCGTTCAGCTCTGCATGCTGCAATGGGAGGCATGAACTTGACGGCAGATTCTCCCGCGAGAAATTCAGGAGTCTCACACTGTTATCCGGGTTTACAGAGACGCGGATAAAAAAGATCATGGGGACAAGCAGTCCGCTCCAGAAATATGGTGTTATAGACAGGGATTTCACAATCGGGCAGCACATAGTTGAATTTATCGAGGGATTCAGTGAACAACCGCTTATTAGCAGGTATTACAGGAAGTTCGAGGGAGAGCCGGTAGACATAGGCGCGCACAGCCAGCTGCTGAAACACGTTGACATCATAAGGAACATGATCGTCAACAGGAAACCCGGCAATGCCGTGAACATACTGCTCTACGGAACTGCCGGAACCGGGAAGACTGAGTTCTGCCGATCCATGGCAAGGCATCTCGGTATGGATCTCTTTGAAATAAACACACTGGAGAGCGAACTCAGGCCCGAAAGCGGTTCCAGATTCAGATTTGCGGCGCTGAGGGTATGTCAAGACACCACCGATATCAGCAGGAATATCATCCTGGTGGACGAGGCCGATGAGATGTTAAACGGGGAAAGTACGTCCCTGTTTTCATTTGGCCCAGCGCGGAACACCGCGAAGGACATATTGAATGAAATTCTCGACACCGGGAATGGTGTCTGCTTCTGGATATGCAACCACCACAGGTTCATAGAGGATTCAACTAGGAGGCGCTTCGACTATTCCATAGAATTCCGGAAGTTTTCGGTCGCGCAGAGGGAAGCGGTCTGGAAAAGTTGTGTGAAGAAGCACGGTCTGGAAAAATACTTTCCGGAAAATGAAACCAAGCTGCTTGCCGCCAAATACGAAGTCAACGCAGGCGGAATAGACATAGCCCTGAAGAACTTCGCCGGTATGGCCGGATCAATGTCGGAGAATGGGGATGACAAATGGAAAAACAGGACAATCCACAGGATATTGGAACCGCACATGAGACTCATGACCGGCAGCGTTGAAACAGACAAATTTGAGCTGTGTCGCAACTACACCGTTGAAGGACTGAACATCAAAGGTGTTGCATCAGTACCTGAGACGTTGAGAATACTCCGGTCTTTCTGCCAGAATATGACTGCCGGGCCTGTGGATTTAAGCAGTGAAATAAGGAACATGAATGTCCTGCTGTATGGGCCTCCGGGCGCAGGCAAGACTGAGTTCGCGAAATATCTGGCATCGGAACTTGGCAAGCATCTCATGGTAAAACGCGGCAGCGACATCCTGGACATGTTCGTAGGCGGAACCGAACGTAATATCAGCGCCATGTTCATGGAGGCCGAGACCGACGGCGCAATCCTGTTCATTGACGAGGCGGACGGCCTCATAGCGGAACGCAGGAATGCCGTGAGGAGTTGGGAAGTCACCCAGGTAAACGAGTTTCTCAGTCGCATGGAACAATTCAACGGCATTCTGATCTGCGCCACAAACTTCAAGAAAAACATGGACGCGGCCTCGATACGCCGTTTCAACATCAAGCTTGAATTCAACTATCTCAAGTCGGCAGGTTGTGCCTTGTTTTTCCAGAAGATGTTACAGCCACTGACATGCACTGAACTGAATGCGAAAGACCTTGAAATCCTGAATAATATTGACGGTCTGACTCCCGGCGACTTCAAGGTTGTGCGACAGAAATACATGTTCATGCCGAGGGATGAAATAAGCAATGAGATTTTGCTCAATGAACTTATTTCCGAAGTCAGCAACAAAAACGAGATAAACAGTAAAAGGATAGGTTTCTAACCCAACTTCCGCGCGCTAAAAAAGGACATGTTGATAGTCAACGACTTAAGTGCCATGCTGGCACTACAGTCGTTTCACGTCTTCCGTTTGAAGACATTGGAGCGAACAGGCAGCTCTCTCACTTCAATGCCCATGACCTCATAAATCAAACGCTGTCTTTCATCCGCTCGTCCGGGTTTGCGGATGCGTCTTACCATGCCGTCGTCGGAAGGGATGATCAGCGTACTGTAACAATGGGTTGCGAGCAGCCTACGGAGTTTTCGCCATGACATTTCATGTCCGGACTGTTTAAGGGAATATTCGATCCAGTGCAGAATGTGATAAGCCAGGATGGTAATCCAGACGTGCCCGTCGCAACGGTTTTCCTTATAGTGATGAAACGGACGCAATCCAAGGTCGCTTTTAAGGAGCCGGAATGCGTCTTCAACCTTGGTCAGCGTGATATAGATGCGCCATATGTCGTCATCGTTCAAATCGGCACGGCTGCACCTCAGGTGATAGCAGCCGTGCAATTCTGCATCAGCCTGATATTCACCGTCATTGCGATGCCAGGAGAGAGTGCGTGTTTCAATCCGGTATTCAATCCTGTAGAATTTTGCGGCGCGGACGTAACGGCTGCAGATTTTCCCGATATTTCGGTTGACGGTCTCCACTCCATGCGCCAAGTGGAGTTTTGCGTCATTCCTGACGATCCTCTCTTTTAATTTTTCGAGGGCGGTTATGAGTTTGGCTTCAGTTTTACTGATTATGGCATCTTCTTTTTTCCTGCGCTCATCGCTCCTGCATAACAGCACATGCTCGGTGCCGGATTCGATGCGGCGGACCAGCACCGGGGCTTTGTCCTCGCGTTCGCCAACCTTGTGGAATTTATCGAGTGCGAGAAAATCTGCGGCAAACTTCCTGCGGGTCGTCCGTTTTCCGTTGACCAGATAATCGAAGTTGTTTTCGGAAAGATATGCGAGGTTCTCGGCCGAGGCGATTCCGCCGTCCAAGACCACAAGAGGCCGACTGCCGTCGCCGCTCAGTTCCTGCAGCTCCCTGACTGCCGACACCATTGCCTTGCTGTCGCTCAGGTTGCCGCTGAAAACCTTATGGGTGAGAACAAAACCTTCACCGTCCAGCGCCAGCCCCACTGACAGCAAAGGGCAGTCGGAACGGTTCTCCTTGCTGTTCACGCTGCGCCTGGCTTTTGGGTTTTCAGAGGCCTGCCCCTCGAAATAACTGTTTGTCAAATCGTAAAGCACAATGGTGCGACTCAGGTTGAACAATTCCCGTTCCTGCTGCCGCAGGTGAACTTCAAGGGCATCGCGGTGCGCGAGCAGTTTGTCGCTGATCCGGTAGAAACGGTCTTCACCGCCCAATTCAATCCTCTCGCCAAGCAGTTCGTTCAAAGCCATAGTGGAAGCCCAGCTCATCAAATCATTCTCGCTGCAAGGCTCAATCAGGCGGTTGAAAATGGATATCTGCGCCGAACGGATCTGGCGCGGATTGAATTCCCGTTCCTTGAGGAATCCGCCCATGCCAAGGCTGTCCCACGCCTTCATAAGCGGCAGCAGGGGGCCAAGCTGTGTCCCATTTTCGTGCTCCACAAGTTCATGTCTCACATTGACGCTTGCAGACGCAGGCGGTGCAATCTCCCGGTGGGTCAGCGATGGCAGTCTGCCTTCGCCATCAAGGCGATTTATTATGGAGTCCACCAACTTGGCAACTTCAGGATCTGGCGCCTCCAGACGGCTGTATCCGCTCATCCGGTATTCGACTTCATGGGCTACGGTCTTGCGCAACTCATCGGGAATTTTCAGTTCCCCCAGAGACAAAACAATCTCCTGCCGGACTTTGCCGTCTGAATTGCGTTTGCTCCTTACCAACTGCAATACCGTGCTGGTACGCGTCTTCTTCTCCCGTATGAACATCCTGTCATCCTCTTGCGTTTTTCAAAAAATATATTCTGACATCTGAAAAACAAACAATGTGGGAAAAACGGACTGGCACTACAAGGACGAATGAAAAACCCCCATCATTGATAATCAAGAGTTTACGCAATTGCGAAGGGCTGGCGCGGGAAATAATTTGAGGCTAAAAACTTTTTTCGTACTTTTTTGCGCGCGGAAGTTGGGCTAAGATAAGTGGACTTAACCGGCTTTGCCGGGACTTTTCGGAACGCCACCAACTTGGTGGCATAATGTTTGGTGAAGTAACAGGGAATAAGAAAAAGCATGCCGGCAGGTTGCCAGCGATCCCAAAAATACAATTTCCTATACGCTCAAGTTTTTTTCTAGGCAGGAGCGCCTGAGAAAAAACAATAGGTTATCTGTCACAAGAGCTTATGATCTGCCCTTATGTTCTTGATCTCATTGGGGGTGAGCTTCGCCTTCGCGGCAAAATCCGGCCACGCGGAAACCGTCGCCCTTACCTGTTTGATAACCTTCTCGGCTGTGCCAATGTTAAACCGTTTCGCAACTGCCAGAAGATCATTTTCAGATATGCCGGCAAATTTGCCGTTGACAGACATCAGGTGCTGATGCGTCCATTCGCTCTTGGGATTATAGGCGTGCGTCACATCATACGCCGGGGCTAGCTGCCAGCCCTGTCCTTCCCGCATGATAAAAGAGAAATTCTTGGCATGATCATCACAGTTTGCCGACATGACATTGAACGTCATTCTCCTAAACGCCTCTTCCAGCGCGTAATATCCCAACTGCAATTTTTTAATTGCTATAAAAAACTGGCTGTAATCGTGGCTTGCCTTCTGTTTGTAATCCAGATGCGACATTGCGCACAAGGTCTGGAGATGATGTTTCCGGTTGCCGTCCCTGTCGAAGCGGAGCGTCATGAAGTGGGCACGTCCATTTTCCTCCAGCAACCGGCAACTTGACATGGCAATTCCTGCGGCGTGAGCCATCAGGTGATAGGCGTATTCAATGCGACCGTAATCCTGGGATCCCCCGAGTTCCTTGTCGGCGCCCATGCCGTCGAATTTAAGCAGCCTGTGCTCAAATCCGGGATCCACATCGAACTGTCCAGAGCGTATTTCTTCCGTCTTCGGGTTCCATGCGATGGCGGCTTTGGCCCTTGCACCCCCTGCGGAGGTTCCCACCTGGATAATCTGCATAAGGGCCGCCTTGGACAGATGGTCTTCACCGAGATGACCGTGTACGGCGCTGCGGGCGCCTTCAATAAGGTTGGAAAGCTTGAGGGCGGTGCTTTTCAATCCGGCGGGGTTACTGCGTGCGGGCTTGAACTCCAGAGCTCCCATACCCCGCTTCCCCATATAGGCCAGGCGGTCCAGAGGCGTGACATTTGCCTTGTCAACACCTTCCCCAGCCATCCAGACGTCAATCAGACTGTTGCCGAAGTCGTCAGGGAGCGCATCCGACAGCAATGCCGGCAAACGCCTGTATGTAAGCTCTGGCAGATCTGTAAAGATAAACGGCTCTCCGGCCTTTGAGAGCGGCATGGTAAACGGTGCCAGTTCAATGCCTGACACGATAAAGTCTTTTTTATATTCAAACGCATAGTAGCCCAATACGGGATCCAACGCCACCGCACCGACAGTTTTCCCCCAGACGCGAACCTCTATTGCTAAAACCGGCTTATACACTTGTCACCTTCCTGATTCGGGACGCACGTTGCCTGACAGTCTTGGACTTGAGCATTTGCATCGGGCTGATGGAGACCGTCGGGGCCAGAGACCCGAGCCACTCAGTCCGTTCCAAGGCGCATAACACCTTGATCATTGACGAGAGGGTCGCCCCCTTGCCAGACTCCAGATTTTTCACGGCGTTGAGCGCGACTCCAGCCTGTTCTGCAAGCTGTTGCTGGTCTATGTTTTTCCGAATCCGCAATGTCCGCAGTTGCCGTCCTATTTCGGATTCCCATTCCTTACATGTTGCTTCGGCTTTCATTAATAGCCCTTTT
>JBAZRS010000358.1:0-6036 GCA_041662825.1 Victivallales bacterium
GACCAGGCCCGGCGGCGGAAACAGGTCTTCATGAAAGACTGGGAACAGAAACTCGATGAGTTCCTGCGGTTCAACGACCGCAGCGTCCTTCCCGGAACCGGGAAAATAAGCAACAGAGATGCCGAAGAACATGCCAAACTTCAATATGACCAGTTTGAAGTAAGGCGCAGAAAACACAAAGAGGAACTTGGAGAGTCAGAAAGCATCAGACTCCTAGAGGAAGCGGCCAAATATATGACCAAGCCTAAACCCCCGGCAAGCCCAACAGCCGCCTGCAGAAATACCGGCTGACGGAAAAAGGGCAGGCATACGTTCACTCATTGGAAAGTAAATAGATGTAAGCTTAAATATTTATCCAACGCCGACTAATTCTCTGGATATCAATATGATTTGAGGTTATAGTCCTAGTTGTTAGAGTTCCGAAAGTTAGTTGATCGGGAAACTAAAATTTATCACAATTTTCTTTTGTGGAGTTCCTGAGAACTACTAGGAGACAACCCAGAGATAGGAGTTATGGAAAAGAAGACAATCCAAATGCAACATGATATATCAGTCTTTTTGACCGAAGCAAGCGCGCAACTTGTCATTTTTCTTGATGACGTACTCCCATCTCTTTTTGATGACTGGTGGAAAAATGCCGTCGTATGTAACCTATCGTTCCAACAACAACGGAGAATCGAACAAAGCAAAATTAACTCCTTGGCATCGCTTGATCTTGCAGCACTTCTTCGTGTACTTGATCAAAACTGGTATCAGGTTTCCAGAAAACTGAATTTGACTTCAGACTCGCGCCATTTCATTAAGGAAATGCAAACAATCCGAAACCGCTGGGCACACGCTGGAACTGAAGGATTTCCTCTTGATGATGTTTATCGTGACTTAGATACTATTCAGCGTTTTGCCACAGTTATAAATGCTAACGAACTATTGATCAATGATGTAAAAATTGCTAAGACAAAACTTCTCTCAAAAGAAATCCCAATAAATGTTCCCGAGTTAAAAAATGTCAAAGAGATTGAGGCTAGCGCATTTCCCGCTGAGTTCTTGCCAGGGCAAATTGTTTTCCTGAAATCCAACCATTCCATTAAGGGCGCAGTTGTCGGAGTTTTGCCGGGTAACCCAGAAAATAGAATCAAGGTTTTCCTTGACGGGAAAATCCAGACCTATTATGCATCACAGCTGGCGATGGAGGATCAATGTGATAATGATTTTCAGTATAGTCCATGTGATCGTTTTCATGCATACCTTACCGCACTTCAAATACAATATCCCGGCTTATCAACGTTGTATTCGCTTAATTCAGCTCGCGTCGATTTTATCCCTTATCAGTTCCGACCCGTGCTGAGATTTATTCGCTCAGATCGCCCGAGGCTGCTTATCGCTGATGGCGTCGGCGTTGGCAAGACCATCGAAGCCGGCTTGATACTTCGGGAGTTACAAGCTAGGAGAGATATCAAGTCCGTCCTCATCATATGCCCGCGCCCATTGGTGACTGAGCGCAAATGGGAGAATGAGATGAAGCGTTTCGATGAACGCTTTACTCATCTTGATGGACGCACACTAAGACTTTGCATCAATGAAATGGATCTGGATGGAATGTGGCTAGAGAAATACCAGAAAGTGATTCTTCCATATTCGTTATTTGACGAGACACTTCTTTACGGTACAGGTATCAAAGGCAGGAAAAAACGCAGACGGGGGCTTCTGGATCTGGATCCGCCTCCACGCTTCGATCTCGTTATCGTCGATGAAGCCCACCATATTCGAAACCAGGACACCTGCGCTCACAAGGCAGTGCGGTTTTTCTGTGACAATGCGGAAGCGGTAGTCTTTCTGACCGCTACGCCTATACAGCTTGGGGATCATGACCTTTTTGTTTTGTTGAACCTGCTTCGCCCCGACCTTATTTTAGACAAGGAAAGCTTTGAACACATGGCGGAGCCAAATCCGTTTATTAATCAAGCAGTGGCTCATACACGTAGTCAAGAAACGGATTGGATGATTAATGCTAAAGAAGCCCTTGACCAGGCAGCATCAACGGCTTGGGGGCAATCAATACTCAGTCATAATCCTGAGTTTAATCGGATAATTTCGCGAATTTCTGATGGTTGCATCGACTCCAGTGAAAGAGTACAGCTAATCAGTGATATTGAGGCTTTGCATACTTTCTCTGGAATAATAAATAGAACACGTCGCCGTGATATCGGTGATTTCACAATACGAAGACCGCAAACATTGGATGTAGCGTTCACTCCAGCCCAACAGTGCTTACATGACGAGTTACTCAGAGTTCAGGCAGAAATATTTAGCAAGATTCACGGGGATGCCAACGTAAAATTTATGATGACCACGATTAGGCGCCAAGCAGCGAGCTGTCTTTATGGCCTTGCTCCTTTCCTCAGCGACATTCTAAACCGTCATCTCGACGAATTGGCATGGGAGGAAGCGGATAACAATGAATCGGCCATACCGGAGGATGCCATATCAGCCGTCCAATCAAAAATCCAGACCATACTTGAAAACGCACGTTCTCTTGACCCATTTGATCCGAAACTTGAAGTTTTGCGGAAAATTATCCGTGATAAGCAAAACCTTCCCAACAATAAGGTTATGCTGTTTAGTAGCTTTCGACACACCCTCCACTATCTTTATAAATCTCTTTTGGCGGACGGTTTCCGCGTAGGAATGATTCACGGCGGAACACCAGACGAAGAACGTATCGAACTTAGGAATCGTTTTGAGAAGTCAATAGAATGTGAAGATTGTCTCGACCTCCTTCTTTTCTCGGAAATCGGTTGCGAAGGATTGGACTACCAGTTCTGTGATTGCATTGTGAACTATGACCTTCCGTGGAATCCAATGCGTGTTGAGCAGCGGATAGGCCGTATTGATAGGAGAGGGCAAAAAAGCGAGAGCATTGCAATAATCAACATGATCACACCTGGAACCGTTGATGCGGATATTTATTACCGTTGTCTTCTTCGCATAGGCGTATTCAATAGAGCTTTAGGCGGAGGCGAAGAAATCCTAGGGGAAGTCACAAAAGAAATCATGAATATAGCGGAAAACATTTCCCTGAGCGAAGAAGAGAGAAGAAGCAAGCTACAACAACTTGCGGACAACAAGATCCGGCTGATACAAGAACAAGAGGAGCTAGAACAGAGACAGATGGAACTTTTCGGCATACGGCTCCCTGAAATTCAGATGAAGAAAGAGATAGAAGATGCCTCTAGTTTCTGGTTATCTCCATTGTCAATACGCAGGCTCGTAACGTTACATCTTCAGCATTCATGTGGAAAAGAACAGGATTATATTGCCGGTGAAAAACCATTAAAATCTTTGCGCCTTTCACAGGATGCTCGAAATACCCTGTTACGCGAATTTCATCAACTCCCCAGACAAAACACGACATCCTATCGGGAGTGGGAAAACTGGCTCAAGGGGAACGCATCGCATCTACCGGTAACCTTCGAATCCGACTGCGCAATGCAGCACCCTGAAGCCGCTTTCATAATGCCACTCCACCCTTTGGTTAAACAAGCGTCGATGATCTCATCCGATACAGGAAGGAGAGTCATCACTAAACTGAAGGTAAAAACCAATGATACTCCTTCAGGTCATCATAATTTTGTCATTTACCAATGGCAGTTCCATGGCATAAGGGAGGATTTGATTCTCCAGCCAATATCTTCATCAGAGTTAGTCACAACAAATCTCATTCATCTTCTGAAAAAAGCTGTGGATGCTGTTGAAAATGATTCCCATGATATTGCGCTCAGTGTATGGGATGAATTGGACGCCCATCACTATAAACTGTGGTCTGAGGCTCGCATAATACATAGGAAAAAGACTCAAGAATTATCAGAATATCGTAGAGAAAGCCTGACAACAAGCCATCGCGCAAGAATAGCACTTCTAGAGGAACAACTTAAGCAGACCAGCGATGAGAAAATTCAGAAAATGCGGCAATCTCAAATCGCGACAGCCGAAGCAGACTACGCCCGACGGATACAGGAGCTGGATATTGCCATAGAAAGAGCTGATATTGTAGCAAAACCGGTGGCATACGGAATTTTAATATTGGAGAAAGTATGAAAATCGAAAACGATGATCCTATTAATTTGGTTCTTCACTTGAGGGAATGGTTTAAAGAGCATATTCCATCTACTGACACTTCTATTTTAGCGGAGGCAAAGAAAAGATGCCGCACAGTAACTGAGATAATTGATCGGCTCGATAAGCTGAACATTCCGATACCCGAAGACGTGAGCCTGGAAAAAGTAAATCTTGAAAAGATGCTTAATTCTTCGAGTGAAAATAAAGTCCAATTGAAAGAATTGGCAGAAGCATTATCCCTCCTGCTAGAAGACATCAAAAGCCATTTGCGATATCTTCGTAAGAGTGAAAATGATAGCGGAGATCAAAAGATTATTCATCAGAAAGGGTTAAGGAAGAAACTACAGGTGACACTTCCAGACGGGAAGATAATAAAAGAAAATAAGGCAGTAGAAACATTTGTAAAAGTAATCCAACTTTTAGGAGTGAAACGGATCGCAGCAATTCAGTCAATAAAGTGTCTAAATTACCCTTTGGTATCAATCGTGAAAAATGAAAACGCAAGAAACCTTTATGAAATAGAAGGCTATTACATTGAAACGAATTCGAGTACTGCGGCAAAGGCGAGATTTATAGAACTTATCGCCAAAGAGTTAAATCTTGATATGTCGGTTAAATTATTGGATTAGCTCTATATAGGGTGTTTCATGTAAAAAGCACCAATTGCCAATAATATAAGAAAAAAGGATGATGGCTTTCCATGCCGAGTGACTACAATAAAATCAGAGATGATAATATCCGTGAATACGGCACCGGCACTCGACATTTAGCTTTTCTTGGCAGGCTCTACACAGACAGGACACACTTTATTTTTGAACTGCTTCAGAATGCGGAAGATGCTGGAGCTTCACGTATCCAGTTCAATGTTTTTGCTAATAAACTAGAAGTTACACACGATGGTCGTCCTTTCGATGAAACTGATGTCAAAGGCGTTTGCGGGGTCGATGATGGTACAAAGTCGGGAGACCTAACTCAAATCGGAAAATTCGGAATAGGTTTCAAATCTGTCTACGCGTATACGTCCAAGCCAGAAATTCACTCAGGTGATGAAAGCTTCCGTATCGAGAACTACGTTCGGCCCTATACTGTGGAACCGAGGAGAGCAGACGGTCCATGGACAACACTCTTTGTCTTCGTATTTAACGCAGATGGCGTCAACCCGGATACCGCATCCCAGGAAATCTGCATGCGTCTACGGAACTTGAGCGCCAGAACTCTTCTTTTTCTCCGCAATATTGAAGAAATTAAATACGTACTCCCGGAGCTTACGAATGGGATATATATTCGAAATAAAGTCACCCATAAATCTGTGAGGAAGATAACCGTCATAGGACAAACCAACGGAAAAGATGAGAACGAGAGCTGGCTTATTTTTGAAAGGGTAGTTTCTGAAAGTGACAAAATTTGTGTTGAGATCGGATTTCGCATTGGATCAAATACCAAGGATCAGATAGAGCAAATAATAAAAGTAAATGACGCTCCTCTGATTGTTTATTTTCCAACAGAAAAATATACCAGGTTGGGGTTTCTCATCCAAGGGCCATACCAAACAACTCCTGCGAGAGATAATATCCCTAAGGATAATGACTGGAACAAGAAACTTATCAACGAAACTGCCCAACTTGTGGTCGATTCACTGCACGATTTGAAAGAGATGGGCTTGTTGACAGTGTCACTTTTGGAAACCTTACCGATCAGAATGGATGATTTTCCCAGAGATGGTATGTTCTATCCGATCGTTGTAGCTGTACGTGAGGCTCTCACAGAGGAGGAATTGCTCCCTGCTGATGATGGGACATTCGCCTCCGCGCGAAATGCAAAGCTCGCCCGAGGAGCTGAACTTATAAAGTTATTGAATCAAGACCAACTTCGTTCGCTGTTCCAGTCAACATATACAATCAAATGGCTTTCAGATGAAAT
>JBAZRS010000359.1:0-6035 GCA_041662825.1 Victivallales bacterium
GCAACTTTGCCTTCAGTCAGCATTGCGTTCCTGAACCATGCTTTTCCGGCACGGTTGCGGAAGAGCAGGTGATACTGAAGAGATTTGATAGGCTTTTCCGGATTAAACGAACCTTCGGATTTCTCCCAGTCATGTGTTCCGGTTTTGAATACGCAACTTACTCCGTCTTTCTTGGTTCCGTCCGCATAGGTTATGTTAATATATATTGAATAATATACGTCTGCTTCGCCGGTGACGTTTTCGGCTTTGCTTTCCGAGGAAAACGATATAGTCTTCGCCTCCTTCTGGTCAAGGACGACGGTCTGGCCTAGTGAGTCTTTGACATTGACCTCATCGGCGGCGGCGGCTCCACCGTCCCATGATTTCAAAAGGTTTTTCGTGTCGGCATTCTGTCCGTATGACAGCGCGGCAAACAGCGACAGCATCAAAATTGTCAAGATGGCCTTTTTTCCGGCTGCAAATTTTTCCGTCTGGGAATTCATGTTATTCTTCTCCTTAAAGAGTGTTACTCGGGCAATTCGGGAAATCCTGGTTCTTTTTTTATTGTATCATACATGCAGTCCCTTGTCAATCGCTGCAATTCTGACATAAAAATCCATGTGGAAGCCGGTCAATTCGGGAGCCGAATGCAGTCTCGCCTCTTGACAGTGTTCCCGTTTTGTGATATAATAAATAAAGAACCAGACGGTATGTCATGAGGCCAGAAACATGTTAAAGAACGGTAAAAGGACTCCGCCCCACATTTTTGCGAGACAGCGGTTGCTGGATCGCATCTCCAGCCTTTCCGCCAAAGGCGTGAACCGCCTCCCTCCCGAACGGGAGCTCTGCGACGAATTCGGCGTCAGCCTGAACACCGTTAAAAAGGCCATCAGGCAGCTTATTATCGAGGGCCGTATAGTAAGCGTTCTTCGGAGAGGGCACTTCATACGGGCGGTTGCCGCCGAGACCAACATCGGAATTGTCATAGGGGAGGGGAGCGTATCGACGTTTCTCCAGGAACCGGACGTGATGAGTGCTATTCTGGATGTGCTGGCCAGGCGTAATTGCCTCGTGCGCATCATTCAGCTTCGCGAGCCGAAGGCGGCTCCGCACGTGTTCAGCCAGTACAAGATCGACGGCTGCATCTGGTATATGCCGCATACATCGCTGTATCTGGCAATCTCGAAGATAATGAAGAACTGCAGTGTCCCCATAGTTGTCCCCATCATGACTTATAAGCCCGCTGAGGCGGCAAAGCTTCCCCGGAACCATTTCACAAACGACTTCACTGCGGTCGGACGGGTCAGAGCCGAGTATCTGCTCAAACGCGGACACCGGAATATCGTCTATTGCGCAAGCAACAGCACGGGAACCTACGAGGGGTTTGCGGCGGCTCTAGGCAAAGCTGGTGTTGTGCAGAATCCCGGCTGGAACATACCGAAGATCGAAGACATCCCGGAGCGCCTTTCCCGCATTCTGGAGTCCGGCGAAGTCACAGCGATCATCTCCGACGGCGGACGCACCCGGCTTGAGGCGGTTTTCCGCGTCCTCGACGGTCATCCATGGGGCGGGAAGGGGGAGCTGCTTGTCGACTTCATCGGCGGCGGCTTTGCCGAACTCCGCGGGAAATATCCGAAGGTCAAGGTTTCCGCAGTGAATTTCTACCCCCATCAGGAGATCGGAACCGCTGCCGCCGAGGCTATTGCGGATGCGGTCAAGGAGGGCCGTCCCATTCAATCTGCAAAGTTTGCATCTCAAGTCAGGTCTCCGGACTGGATGCCGTACCGGGAACGCTTACCCGTTACCATGTGATCGGTAGAATATTTTTTCATCCGAATGAAAAAATAAAAAATAGAGATTAACAACATGGAGGTTTGCATGAAAATGGGAAAAGTGGAAAGTCCTGGAAGTAAAGTGTTTTCGGTTAGAAAATATTTCACCCTCATCGAGCTGCTCGTGGTGATTGCGATTATCGCAATTCTGGCGGCGATGCTGCTGCCGGCGCTCAGGAAGGCCAAGGATACTGCTCGGGCTGCGCTCTGCAACAGCAACATGAAGCAGTGCGGTTACGCCCTTTCCGGATACGCCATGGATTACAATGACTGGATAGTGGGCAGCGAGTGTAACGTGATCTACGCTGTCTATCCAAATCTTCCCATGATGATGATGGGGTTGAACTATGCACCGGTGGTCGGCCAGTTCAATCCTGCAGCCACATACAATCCCTGGCCTAACGCCTTGCCTTTCGGTCAGGTCTACCAATGCCCTACGCTAATACCTCCAGACTCATACAGGCAGTCCGGCGGCAATTACCCCAATGCAAATTACTCAAGCAACACGAACCAGTGCTTCGGCCAGCGCGGGTTCTGGTATTCATGCTATTTCCCAGGGGAAATCACCGCCTCCACCGCCGCCGACCCTTATCGCAGGATCATCAAGCTCCCCTTTCTTTACAAGCCTTCGGATATGCCCTACATGACGGACACCATGACCACCGTCAACCTTCCTGCCGGCGGTTTTGCCGGATATGTCCAGTCCGGCCCCTGGTCAATGGGCTCGGGCGTCATCATAGGGAACGGATGGGGCTCTGATTTTTCAATGCAGATGCGGCACAATAAACATGCCAACGTCTGGTTCCCGGACGGACATACGGGCAGCTGGGGCGTTTCCGACATAACCGGACTGAGGGTCCCCGTAACCGGCGCATTCGGAGCGCCGAATTACAAGTTCGGCGCCACTTACTGATGTAATTGCACAATTGCGTGGAAGTGTTAATGGAAAATTTGCCGGTGGTATTTATAGTAGCAGACCATTGAGTTAAAAGAAAAACCCGAAACATTAAAGGAGACGATGACATGAGATCGCTAACGGAAAAGCTTGCAGTCGCGAAAAAGTTATTTGCAGTAGTTTTGATGTTTTCCTTTTTTGCCGCAGTATCCTACGGGCAGAAGGCTGAAACGAAAAACCTCCTGAAATCATGGGACGGCGGAGCTGCTGCCTCCGAAGAGGTCAATGTAAAAGACTCCGTCGGCCAAACCGTCGTCCTTGACCAGAAGGAGGCGAAAGTGATATCCTTTTCCGCAGAAAGCAAGGCGGAAAATGTCACAGGAGACTCGGATGTCTACTATTCAATATATATAAATATAACTTATGCGGACGGCTCCAAAAAAGACGGAGTTAACTGCCTGTTCAAGACCGGAACCCATGACTGGGAGAAATCCGAAGGTTCATTTACTCCGGAAAAACCGATTAAATCGCTTCAATACCATATCCTCTTCCGCAACCGAGCCGGGAAGGCCTGGTTCAGAAATGCAACTTTGATTGAAGGGAAATTTGAAACTGAGACGAAAAAGTAAACTTAACACATAAAGGAGTTTCCAGATGAAGATTCTTAAAACATGTTTCGCCCTGGCGCTGATGGCTGCGGGCACCGTTAACTGCTTTGCCGGTGAACTGCTCTTGAAGAGCGGCGACAACCTCGCATTCCTGGGCGACTCGATAACGCAGTTCGGTGCCGGTTCCCCTGGCGGTTACGTTAAGCTTGTCGTAAGCGGACTAGATGCGAACGGGGTCAAGGTTGAGCCAGTTTTCGCAGGCATCAGCGGACACAAGTCCAACGACATGCTGGCGCGCGTAGACAGGGATGTCCTGAGCAAAAAACCAAATGTCATGACCCTCAGCTGCGGAGTCAATGACGTCTGGCACGGCGAAAGAGGCGTTCCGCTTGACAAGTACAAGGAGAACATAACAGCCATCGTCGACAAGGTCCAGGCCGCAGGCGTAAAGCCGGTGATACTCACATCCACAATGATAAATGAGGACCAGCCCAATCCCAACAACCAGAAACTTGCCGCCTACAACGAATTCCTGCGGACTTTCGCCAAGGAGCGCAATCTTCCGCTGGCTGACCTGAACACTCAGATGCAGGATGCCATCAAAAAGGCCAAGGAGACTAACGCGGCAAAACCCAACAGGGGGAACTACCTCACCAGTGACGGCGTCCACATGGCGCCGCAGGGCGACCAGATGATGGCCGAAGGCGTCCTTCGCGCCATGGGTTTGGACGACGCGCAGATGGCTAAAGCCAAAGCCGCCTGGCTTGAGACCCCTGCTTCCACAAAGATACAGCTCCAGGTTAGCAAGATGGTTTCCCTTAAGGATTACAACAAGCTGGGCGAGGCTGCCGTAAAGGAAAAACTTTCCATAAACGAATATCTTGACAGGGAAATGGGCAAGTCCATCGACGCAATGTTGGCAAAATAAAAGTATCTACTGAAAAAAAGCATCCTGTCTTTTCGAAGGCAGGATGCTTTTTTATTTCAAGTCATGTTATTGATTCGGCGGATAATCATCTTGCATATTTGTCGCTCAGCGCCATCAAAGGAACGCAATCTGATTATCCGCCGCAGAGCCTGTCGGACTTGGGAAAACTTGTTCACAGCAGTCTTGCATTCTGGACCTTTTGTAGTAGTAGTGCAATTTATTGCACGTTCTTTAAGATGAATGCTGCCAAGATAAGGCTCATCTGAGAGTAGCGCGGGTCTATTTGACCCGCGAACTTCGGGTCATCCGCCGCGGCGGACGAGTTACCTCTGTAGAAACTCTTAACTTAGCGGAATTCCCTTTAAGATAACGGTGTACTTGTGTGCCTCTGGAACATAAATTCGCCTACTACGAGCCAAATCCGATCCTGAGTTTCATGGTACGAGTTATACCAAGAAAATACAAGGGCCGTGGAGGTTTATCCATAGTGAATCCCTTGCATCAAGATCCGAAGCCATGAAGAGGGAGAAAGAGCTTAAGTCGGGCAAGGGGAGGGAGTGGATTAAAACTTCCCTGCAAAAAAACCTTGAATGACCGCTTGTTTTTGTCATTAGCTATGTTAGAATAAGCGCCGCTACATGTAAAAATACTCCGACATAGCTCAGCGGTAGAGTAGGTGGCTGTTAACCACTTGGTCGCAGGTTCGAATCCTGCTGTCGGAGCCAATCTCCATTTTCATGACTTTCCGTGACTGGCAGTGCCTTTTCAGGACTATCAGATAAAAAAGGTCAGCCACCGTTGATGTTGTACAGTAATTTTCGCACATTTTGAAGACTGCCCTCACGAATAATTGTATTTTATTGAAGACGGCTTTTTCAACCTTCGCACCCTTCGTACTACTATCCGTCATATTCTTGTTTTCTTTGCACGTTTATCACAAAATCAATTGTTAAGTTTTTGCGCAGCAAAAAGTTAACAATTATCTTTTTCGTGTGATTTGTGTATTTCGTGGTTAACTATTTTCTGTGTATTCAGTGTGTTCTGTGGTTACAAAATTGGTTGCGGCTTTGCTGCTCCGTGCTCTTCGTGGTATCGCTTCCTATATGCTTTTAGCTTCCAATTCATTTCATTAAGTTTTGATCACTCAAACAACTCGTGAGATCTCAGCTGCCTGGACAGGCCCGGTTTCTTGCATGTCCTGACGTTATCAATGCAGCGCTGGTTGCGGATATGTTTTTATTCTTCTTTCCATGTTTTCGGCTTGAATCATTGAAAATGTAGTCTAATGTAGTTATATGTTCATCTGGCATTTGCATAACCCGCTAACTTTTCGGAGCGCAAATGAAATTCAAAATAAACGATGAAACGCTAAAGGCTGCAACGAATTGCACAAAAAAGTTTTCCTGCCTTGACAGTGACTGTAATACTATGTGCAAGGTTAAAGCGGCCATAAATGATTCGTTCTTTTTCATTGAGTGTCAGGTGGCAGAGTATTGTGCTTACAAAAAGAACTTTGGCGGGGAGTGCTACTGTATTTGTCCAACGAGAAAAGAAATATTCAACAAATACAGGCAATGATAATAAAAGTGGGGGCTCGCCTTTTATTGGGCGGGCTTGACGGGTTTCTGTCCCGAGAGCTCGGCGGCGGCAAAATCTCCCATCAACCTTCTTTTGGCCGGGAGTGAAACCCTGGTGTCGGTTTTCCGGGGAACTTCAGTTGCGGGAGTCGCAGTCTTCATGTCAATGAGAATCTGAGGTTTTGCGTTGAGCGAGGGTTGGTAGCGTTTGTTCAT
>JBAZRS010000360.1:0-6030 GCA_041662825.1 Victivallales bacterium
TCATTCTGAACTTGTCGCATCAGAGATTCGTCAGAGCCTTCATACGCAATAGTCAGAAAGTCTATACTCACATCCACTCCGTCAATATTCTTGACAAAGGAATGTTTCTGCTCCCGCCCAACAGCGTTTTTGCCCGGTTGAAAACCCATATCGCTGATAAGGGTTTCGCGGATCTCCTTGTAAACCTCTTTATTTGCCACCCCCACATTGATCCCCAAATCAACATCCATTGTCCCGCAATGGGCAAACTCGGCATCATTCCGCAGTGCCGGATCAATAGGCTGCTGCACCAGATACTGCGGAACTAACCCACCGATGAGAACAAGATGTTCTCGATATTCGCCAAGCCTGCTCCAGGCATCCAACAGGACGCGTTCGGCAAGCTCTGTCTGAGCCGAATCATATCCCTTGTAATTTTGCGGTTTACCTGCCATATCAGTTTTTAAAACTCAAATATTTTTCTTTTAGGACTTCGGCCTGTTCTGAAGCGCGTCCAGGCATTTGCCTCAGATCCAGATAGAGCTGGGCGTCAGACACGACCGGAAAGCCTTTTACATTATTTGTTATTTTAAACACCCCATCATCCTGCGGCACATAAAGGACTGCATTTCCTTTGTCCTTAACCGGAAAAAGTACAGTGCTTTGATGTTCTTCAGGGAATGAAATGACGTATGCCATCAACTGGTTTGATGTTCCGTACGGGGCGCGCAGATGAGATCCGCTCCAACCTGTAAAAGCAAACTTTATTCCCAGCTTGCCCAATTCTCCGGCCAGTTTTTCAAGGCCGTTATCATAGGTGCTGAAACTGATGGCATATTGTCGCCGCTGATGCCGGTCAAAACGGTAATGAGCCAGCCAGTCTTCCAACAACCTCTCTGGGGCTTCCACTTTCATACAGTCTGCAATAATGCTGATGTATCCATCGGCTCTTAACATTTTCAGTGTGTTGCTGGCATAACCCTGACTGATTCCTGTTGCCTTGACGATTTCACTCTGAAACCACGGTCTAGTTGGATTTGATAATAATGTCCGGACGATACGGACAGCTTTTGCCGTAAAAGGAGTACCTGAAGTTCTCGGCTTGCCGGGGGAAGCGGTGGCAACAAAACGTTCATAGAAACATTTTCCGGCACGGAATCTGCCATTTCCATGGACATCAAGAATGAAAAGGTCTTTGCTTCTACAGGCGTCAAATGTGCCTTTGGTCAGAACTTCAGTCACGACAATCAGTGTTTCATTCGAGCTTAAGTGACTTTCTAACGGTTCAAGTCTTGGTATGTCAGACGCGAAGAATTTCGTTTTGACTTCCATGACGAAACGCAACTGCAATTCAGGAACAGTAAGCACGCCATCAAAACCATTGGAGGAGCCGGTTTCAAAAGATGCGGAATACCCGTTGCGCTCGATAAAATCTTTGATATGCGCAATGGCACTGCTTAATATTTCAGCCTCATTTTTCATAATCTGCATTTCTATTTGGACTATATTTATCGCGAGCAATGTATCCCATATAGAAATATTTGCAAATCAAAATTTGCTTATTATGCTCTCTTGGGCAGGAGTCCGCCATAGTCTTGCTGCCTGAAGACACAGTTCAAGGTCGGAGGTCCGCTATTTTCCCTGCACTTCTAATATCGCGAGAAATTCCTCCGGTGTCAAAACAGGGATGCCTGATTTTGGAAAGTCTTTGCTGTTGCGGGTAATGATGAAATCGGCAGACGCGTGGACGGCGGAAAAAAACTGAATGGCATCTTCGAAATCACTCATCTTGGAATCAATGGCCTGGTTGAGGATCTGTTCGTCAAGGGGAACCGGGCTGAATGTTCCCCTTAACAGCTTAATTGCGCGAGCTGCATGTTTTTTATCGCGGAACCGGGAGATGATATAATAAATGTTGTTGAAGCTTATTGCCGAAACAAATCCTGACAACTGTCCCCGCTCCGCCATATCCCATATGGAAACAGACGCATCATATTGCGGTATTCTCTCCTGAAATACATCAAGCAGGACGTTGGGGTCAACAAATATCTTCACTTCTTGGCCCCGTATTTATGAGTGAGAATATCGCCCATTGCAGTCTTATAATCGAAATCATCCGGTAAAGATCTCAGCATTCCACTTGCTTCTTTCGCCAAAGGACTGATGCTACGCCCGGCTAATTTTGCCTGGCTCCGCGATTTTATGTAGTTGACGAACATCGACGATATGCTGACACCCTCGGACTTTGCCAATTTATGGGCGAGGACAATTGAATCCCGATCTGCGCTGAGAGTTATGCGTCCCGCACTCATGAAACCTCCTACACGTATTGTTTTTTTATAACTATACGTATAATACTCAATTTTTCAACTCCTCTATCTAAATTTCAAGCACTGGCAGAATGCATATATTGCTCTATAAGACATATTTATTATAAAACAATAATTCAAGTACTTGAAATTATCAATATCTGTGATATAATCATCAGTAAACAGAGCAATTGTTTAATGGGTTTGGAGAAGATTCAATGGTATCCATGAAGGACATAGCCAAAGTCTGCAACGTATCCGAATCGACGGTATCGAAAGCATTGAAGGGGCATCCGCTGATTAAACGCGAAACCCGCAAGCAGATACAGGAAGTGGCGCTCAAGTATAACTATCAGCCAAACGCCATGGTGGAAAGCATACAGACCGGACGGAGCAGAACCATTGGCATTGCGTACAATAATTTTTATGACAGTTTTGCGGGTGCAATCGTAACGGGAATTTTTGAAAGGCTCTGTGCTGCCGGATATGAAGCGATAATAATATGCTGGGATGAACTGGTATCGCATGAGGCGCATGTGTTTTCACGCTTTTCCCGTCGCCGCGTCGACGGGTTGCTGCTTTTTCCGCCGAGGAAGCTTCCCACCTCTGAATACTTGAGGGAATTGAGGGCTTTTCACAATCCGATAGTCGTCATCGATCAGACTTGGCCTGGAAATGAATTCAGTTATGTGGGTAGCGACAATGTACTAGGGGCGGCTCTCGCCACTGAGCATATGATTGAAAGAGGCATTTCAGACATAGGCTTCATAAAATATTCTACTGTTAGCTCCGGCAATGAAAGGTGGCAGGGCTTTGTTGAGACAATGCAGAAACATGGCTTGCCCGTAAAAGACTCCTGGTGCATTGATGCAGGAGGCTTTCCGGAATACGGGCATGAGCTTATCCTCAAAATGCTTTCTCGATCTGACCGTCCGAAAGGACTTGTCTGTTTCAATGACTATTGCGCCTGCCATGCTGCATCAGCAGCACATGAGCTTGGCATCAGAATCCCGGAAGAGCTTTCGCTTGTCGGTTTTGGAGACATTCATATGCTGCCCACTCTTTTACATCCTAAACTGACAACTGTGAAACAGTTCCCGGAGGATATCGGGCGCAAGGCTGCAGACATTCTTCTTGAGTCCATAAAAGGAGGCAAAGAAATCTCCGCCTCAAAAAACATACTCATGCCAGTGGAATTGATATGCAGGGATTCGGTGCGCCGGAAATGACTTTTGAACGGTAAATGCTGAAATATAATATTTAATCAGTAGCAGGGAGGTTGAAGATGAAGACCCTTGAAGAACATGAAGATTCTCCAGCTGTGGATTTCAGATCCCCATGCCGGATTAACGGGTTGAATTTCACATTGATTGAACTCCTGGTTGTGATAGCCATCATAGCAATACTTGCCGCCCTGTTGCTGCCCGCGCTCAGTAAGGCGAAGGACATGTCCAAGGGGATTGCCTGCATGAACAACCAGAAACAGCTCGGTTTGAGCATTAGCAGCTACGCCAATGATTATAACGGTTGGTTCTGCAAACCCTGTCCGGTGAATACTTACTATTGGTCCAACGTGCTGGTCGATGAACGTTATATGCCGTTATCAAACATATTTCTCTGTCCAAGCGATAATAAGCGGATCGTGTTTACAAATAACAGCAACGCAGTTTACACATATGGGGTAAACGGAGATTTGCCCAGGGGTGGAGCAGCCGGGGGTGGAAACAAGGCCGCCCGCATAAACAACACTGAAAGGTATTCCGGTAAAAGTCCGAGCAATATATGGTTCATTGCCGACAGCTACGGAAAGGGCGGCTGGTTATCCTCGCCGCAACAGCTCTATCAGATCCTATGGTACAGCGGGTCGCAATTCTACATGCAATTACGCCATGGCAAGATGGTCAACGTATGGTATTTGGACGGCAGTAGCAGACCGACGGACCGGTCGTCCATCCTGACTGGTTCGGATTTTTATCCGACGGTTCAAAATTATTATCTCGGCGGCAGCGAGACCAATCTCTAAAATGCGAAAAACGGTTTCCAGTTAAAATAACCACATAATATAAAGAGGTCATACCCATGCTTAAAACCGTAAGTTGTCTTCTCATATCCACCCTGTCGATGGCAGGCTTTGCAGTCCTGGGCGATCAAATGGAACTCAACAACCCGTCTTTCGAACAGGGAACCGGAGGCTACTGGATCAACACGCCATCCGCCGCAGCAATCGATGCCGACACATCGTCGCAGGGGAAGCAGAGCCTCTGTCTCCAGTCCCCAGTCAGCGTGGTACAGTTCATCACACTGCGTCCGGGCGAAGTCTACCGTTTCAGTTTCGACAGCAAGGGTGAGTTTGACAAAGACGGCCCGAAAATTCAGCTTGCGCTGATGCTGCAGGGCAAAAAACCAATCATGTTCTGGCTGCCGGAGAACTGCAATAAAAATGATTTTGAATTCATTCCGACAGGCAAATGGAACCTGAAGGAATTCGTCTTCGGCCCTGTTCCTGCCCAGGCGCAAGGCCAGGAAGCCACTAAAATTGGCCTGTATATCAATGCCGTCGCCGGGGTCAAACCCGGCAAAGTCTGGATAGACAACCTGCAAGTCAGTAGCGAAAAAGCCGCGCCGGAAAACGACGGGGCAAAAAAAAAACGACCGCCCCTTGACCCCCTGACCCTGGAACTTCCGGGATCCATACAGATTTATGAACAACCTGTGCTGGTAAAACTTAGCGCCCCCGGAGCTCCGGACGATGCCGCCGTCACCCTTGAAATCACCGACTTTCGCGGGCGTCAAGTTTTAACCCGCAACGGCCCGTCGGTCGCCGGTCTGCAGGCCGAACTGAATTCTCCAGGCTATTACCTCCTCAACGCTTCCCTGACCACCCAATCCGGCCAGATATTGCAGAAAAGAAAAACATCCCTGCTCGTAACCACTCCGTTGCCGACGGACTACTACTCGACACCGGAACCTGCGTTTGGCGTCTGGGGCGGATTGACTGACGAGATGCTGCGCATCGGCGGAGCGAAATGGACCCGGCAGCTTTTCTGGCCTCAGTTTCAGCCGAAAGACTTCGCCGGAACTCCTCCCAGTCCTGAAAAGCTGAAGGCGCGCAGTCCCGTCAAGGTGATTAAATGCCTGAATGTCCTGGACGCCTTCAAAAAGATGGTTCCGATCCCGAAGGAAGACTGGCCGACGCTGCTGGATAAAAAAGTAGGCAAGGAATTAGTGGCAAGCCGCGGCCTGGTGGACGTATGGGAGACGCAGAACGAACCCATGGTCGGGGAAAACTTTCATGGCTCTATGGAGGATGTCATGGATATCATTTCCAACGAGAGCCGTCTGGTGCGCGAACTGTCTCCGGGAACGCCCCTGGCCGGGATATGCATCAATCCCATGAGCGCCAACCAGTACAACCAGATCACCGGATACTACAAACGCCTCGGAATCGCGAAGCTCATCGACGCAGTCATGCTGCACCCCTACATTCCCAACGCCGCCTCGCCGGACACCTCCGGATATGTCGATATCCTCAATCGTCTGGAACGCGACCTGCACACTATCACCGGAAAAGATGTGCCGCTTTATATCAGCGAAATCGGCTATTCGACCCAACCCGGCGGTGAAGTGACCGAACTTCAGCAGGCCGCGTACCTGGCCCGTGTGGTTTTGCTCAACCGCCAAGTCAAAAGCCTCCGTGCCTGCGTCTGGCATATCGGCCTGTGGAACGAAGCCACCAGTCCAC
>JBAZRS010000361.1:0-6021 GCA_041662825.1 Victivallales bacterium
CTGACCATCGTGCGCGACCCCTCTTCGCTGCGCAACACAGTTGAGAAGGCGCCCCTGACTGTTATTCATGCCGAACACCTGGAGCAGATCATGGGCCGCATCGCCTGGAAAAAACTCTGGAATCCGGATCCGGTGTATATCAGCAACGGTCCGAAAATCATACGCTGGGGCCTGCTCAATCCGATCGGCCACCCGTTTGCGGTCGGCAAGCAGCGCACGCGCTTTGCACTGGAGGCGAGCAGCGACAACGGCATAGCCGACGTGAAGATTCTCGAAGCCCGCAGCGGACAGGTCTTCCGCCACTTCCGTCCTAACGGAGCAAAGACCTTCTCCTGTAGCATCGACGAGACGCACAGGGATCAATGGTATCTTGTACCGGTGATTACGGACATGAAAGGACGCCAGGCCGTCGGGCCGACCATGATGAATTTCCAGGACGGCAACCGCATCCAGGCATACGGTCTGTTCGGGGACAATATCGATTCGTCCACCTCGGTGCGCGGCTGGGACAAGCAGCGCCGCAACCTGCTCGAACTCGGTTCCTGGAGCGGCGGATTATGGACCAAGGGCGGCCTGGGCGCCGGTGACGGCCCCGGACCTTCCGGCATGCCGCCGCGCGTTCGGGGCTTTGACGGCGGGGGAATCGCCGGCTCACATAGCGCAGTCAGCCCCAAGGTGGTCACCTCGGCCGGAGAGGAGCCGAAAAATCAGGCTTACCGGGTTGAGAACTGGCAGGCCTCCTTTGATTATTTTACGGGAGATTATATCGGAGATTTCCAGTATCCGGAAAATCAGCGCCGCAAACGCGAGGGCTTTCCCAGCGGCTGGTGGGCGATTACGGAAGCGCCTGTCCCGATGGAAATCGCAGACATCGCCGTGCGCAACAGCGCGGTGCGTGTGCGGCACGACGCCCCGTTCACGGCAAACAGATACGCAATGACGGTGAAGTTCAAAAAAGATTCAGAACTCAAACGCATCGAAATATGCAAGACCTGGCGCTCGTTTGACTGGGGGCCGATGTTTGTGGCGGTGAAAGACACAACCGGATCTCATTCATGGCTGGATGACAACAAACAAAACCGCTTCCAGCGCAAGGGTAAGCTTGGCCCGGGCGATTATCTGTTTCCAGGAACCGATGTGGCATGTGCTCCTGCCTTCATCAACATGGGGCCTGAGACATTGGACTATGAGTACGACAGCCAGCGTTTTACAGTTTATATCGACGGCAAGGACCGAAAGCTCAAAGCCGGAGACAAGTTTGGTGCGAATTTCATACTGCTGGGCAAAGGCTGGGAGAGCCAGAACACCACCCAGTGGATCAGTGACTTCATCGCCGACTACGCCGTCGGCGGCGGAAAGCCGGCTTATTCTTTCAAGGTGACGCAGGGCAAGTTGCGTGAGATCAATTACGCCATGAACATCGACGCAGATAACGGCGGGGCCGCCGTCGAGATCGGAAAATACAAGCTTCCGCACAACCTCCTTGTTCATGTCAATGGAATCTCAGCCAATGCCGTCGTCGGCCGCTATGACCGCGAAGGCAAACAGCTGCTGATCCTTCCCGTGTTCGAGGGAGTCGCCACTACCAGCGTCAACACGACCCTGGGCGACACGAAACTTTACATCGGCGAACTGTTCCGTTGCGACAACAGGGATGTGCTGATGTCATGCGTGCAGGACGCTGCCGACAAGCTGCTGCTCGAAATCCACAATCCTACCGACAAGGCGCTGAAAGTGAAGCTGTCCGCAGTTGCGGGATTCGCAGCGCTGGCGGGTCTTGATAAAACTGTCGATCTTCCAGCATGCTCCAGCGTGAAAATGGAATTGCCGGCTGTGCCGGGAACGCTTGTTGAGAAGCCGTATGAGGGGGATTGAAGATTAACCGCGAAGGAACAAAGAAGCAAAGGGAATACATGCAGATATTGAAATGCCAAAGCGTTTCAGTTAAGGCCAAAAATTGTCTTTGCTCTTGTTGGAGTTCACAGCTTTAGCGTGTCTTCTCTTCTGTATTTTTATATAAATTAAATGAGGAAGAGATTGGGATAAATTTTAGAGCACGCTAAAGCTGTGAACTCCAACTTAATCAATAAATTCATGGAGGAAGAGATGAAGATATTAAAATACACTTCAACAGCAATGCTGTCCGCATGTCTGTTGTCTGCTGGAGTATGCTGCGCCGGGGAAAACCCCGTTCCCAAGCAGGGGCCGGTTGCCGGAAAGCTCACCCGTCCGGCAAATCCGGCGGACATCCAGCCTCCGCTCCTGCACCAGGAACAGCGTTCGGACTGGCTGAGCGTCAAGGATTGCGGCGCCAAGGGGGACGGCATTGCCGATGACAGCGACGCCATCCAGTCAGCCTATTCCCGGATCGGCAAGCCGAAGCAGCCGCGCATCGTCTATTTTCCCCCAGGCAAATACAGGATCACCAAAACTCTGACGGTGATCGGCAATATCAGCGGACTGGTCTTCATCGGTCACGGGCGTGACAGCGTCCTGTTCTGGGACGGCAAACCGGGAGAAAGCATGTATTGGAGCAACGGCGTCCACCGTTCCCGCTATGAGGGACTCACCTATGACGGCCGCGGCAAGGCGGGCATCGGTTCGGAGCACCGTTCCATGACAGCCTACGAGACGCACGTAATTTACGAGAGCTGCGCTTTCCTGAACCTGCAAAACGGGATCGCCGTCAGCAAGAACAGTCGCACTTCGCCATCAGCCGAAATCTGGTACCGCAACTGCCTCTTCAAGAACACCGGAACCGGGCTCTTCTTCGGCGAGTTCAACGATTACGACAACTGGATTGACGCCTGTGTTTTTGTGGCGAACGATGTCGGCGTTGACAGCCGCAAAGGCCATTTCAATGTCCGGAACAGTCATTTTATAGGCAGTCGGACAGTGGACGTGCGGCAGGGCCAGTCCTGTCACCCCAGTTCCATTCGCTGGTGCACTTCGCACGGGTCGAAACGCTTTTTTGAAACCGGAACAGGCCGCCATAACTATCCATTCACCCTGCAGGACAACTGGGTGGAGGGCTGGACCGCCGGCGACGGCGCGGTCCGCCTGGGTTTGCGCGGTCCGACATTGATGATGGACAACAATTTCGCCAAGCCCCCGGATGCAGGCGCGCCGATCCGGCTTGTCAACATGGACAAGAAGGATCCATGGTGTGAGGCGCAGGTGGTGCTCTCTGGCAATACTCCCGCCGAGGATAAAAAGCTTATGGATCCCGGAGCGTTTTCCAAGTCCACCAGCATCCCCGTAGGCGCTGTCCGGCGGCTGCTGCAGACCGGAACGGAATGGTTCTATCGGGAAACCCTTCCGGCGCATGGCAAAGTGTTCGACGCCAAACGCGACTTCCACGCCAGCGGCGACGGCAGGAAGGACGACTCATTTGCCATCCAGCAGACCATTGATGCCGCACGCCAGCATGGCAAAGGGGCGGTGGCTTATCTTCCCTTCGGCCAGTATATGATTACGAAAACTCTTGACGTCACCGGTGCGGATTACACCATCGAGTCCACCGGCTCCGGTTCCGGCCTTGCCTGGAAAGGCGACAAGGACGGGGTGATGGTGGCAGTAAGGAATCCGCGCAACCTTACAATCGCACACATGAGCTGCACCGGCCCTGAAACCGCCACGTTCTTCAAACAGACCGGCTCTGAAGGGAATTCGTCCGTGTATTACAACAACCTTCACCTCCCGACCGTTTACCCTCCAACCACAGGGCTCGAACTGTCGGAACTCCCCGCCGGAACCAGGGTGCGCATCGGTTTGATGACTGGCGGCATGCGGGTCGTGGACAGTGGACAGGCGACTGTCATCGGCGCAATAAAGCTGGGGCGTACTGTGATTGAGGGGAGCAAACTGCCAAAAACCGGATTCATGGGACTCTTGTACCACAATGACGTACACCGTGAATTCGCGCTCACCGTAAAAGACAACCAGGATTTGGTTGTGGGTGATTTCTATTGCGAGCAGAACCCGCGTTTCCTGGTCTGCGAAGGTGGAAATAGAAAGGAAGCCGGACGCGTCACCATCGGCGCCTCCAAGATGAGCTGCACAGTGCCGGAGGAGATTGTAGTCGTGCGAAATTACGAGGGGCGGATCTGCCTCACCACCGGCGGCGCCTCGGGTGAAGGGAAGGAATCGGGCGGGAAAGGCATTGCTTT
Source organism: Victivallales bacterium (assembly GCA_041662825.1). Taxonomy (GTDB): domain Bacteria; phylum Verrucomicrobiota; class Lentisphaeria; order Victivallales; family GWF2-50-93; genus GWF2-50-93. The sequence goes on from JBAZRS010000361.1 coordinate 4,170, forward strand.
CATTCAGAGCGGGACTCGCCCCGTGGATCTGATAGTAATCGCCACCGCATTCATACACGGCGAGCAGGACCCGGCGTTCAAACTGGAGAAGGCATGCCGCTATATCGGCATCGAAAACGCCTTCTTCACCAGCAAGCTGGCTAAGAGTTATCCCGACGTGATTCCCGCCGGGGGACTGGAAAGCGCAGCCGTCTCTCTCGACGATTTCCGCCGCCTGGGGCGGGTGAACCGGGAATTGAACTATCCGGAATAAGTATTTTTTTATTTCATAAAAAAATAAAAAGGAATTAGGTGAAATAGAATCTCAGTGAGTGGAAGCGTGTCTTTGTTCTTGTTGGAGTTCACAGCTTTAGCGTGTCTTCTCTTTCGTATTATGAAGGCGGGAAAAGATTTGGAAAGTAAGAGCACGCTAAAGCTGTGAACTCCAACGTAATCAATTAAAAGATGAATAAGCAATTTTGTATTTGCCTTTTTGGAAAACAATAAATACATGGAGGAAAAGATGAAAATATTAAAATGCTCAGTGCTGGGATTGCTGGCAGTATGTCTCTTGTCGGCGGGAGTCGCATTTGCAGCCGAGAACCCTGTCGACGTTCTGATGGTGGGGCATTACATCCCCCGTGATTTTGAGCCTTGGTGGCCGAAGTTCCAGGCCGCCTGCGCGAAAGACGGCGTCAAAGTGCATATCCTGGTTGAAGACAGGCAGCGCGGCCAGGGCTATGATCTTTATACGGACGATCTGCTCAAAAAATTCAATGTGATAGTTTTCAACGGCCTTCTGGAAAATGTGGACAAGACTCCCGCAAGGGAAGCCGAGGTCAGCGCTTTCAGGGAGCGCCTCGACAAGTATTACAAATCAGGCGGAAGCATAATATGGGTCCCCATGTCTTTTGGTCACTGGGGCTCGATGTGGAACAAATCCGTGGGAGACAAGTACGATGCACAGAGCCTCGATGAGGACCTCTATGATCCCCCGAAGCTTGTCGACATCAATCCGGCCTACAACAACAGGCTTTACCGTTTTATCTGGACAAGCAACGTCTCCAAGCATCCTGTGACTGAAGGAGTCAAGGGGCTGCTTCTGCCCAGCACCGGCGAATGGTCGTGGCCGGGAACCGTGCCTATGAAATACGGAAAGAGCTGGACGACGCTCATCCGCGGCATGGATTCGACAGTCACCATCGGAAACGCCGCTCCCGCCGGAAGCGGACGCGCCGACTTCAGGCCGGAAGTCAAAGGCTCATACGCCTCCGCCCCTGAAATCGTGGGAGTCCGCGACAGTGTCGGCAGTTCAGGGCGCATGATGGTCTACCCGTTTCACACCACATACACATATCTGAATTTCGGCAGTTTCTTCTTCAATGATGCGATGATGCTCAACGGTGACGGGGCCCATCCCAGCAACGGGCTGCGCCTTTTTGTCAACGGTTGCAAATGGCTGGCTGAACCGAATTTGAAAAACGCTTTCGGCGGATATGTGCCGCCGAAGAGAAGCGAGACTCCGGCCCTCAAACCCCTCGACTGGGGAAAAGCCGCATTTCCGGGAAACTCCTGGGGCGGGATGCGCAGCTACTGGGATCCCGGAAAACAGCTCGATATGCCTATGACCGATCTGATCTGCCCCGACGCCAAAGACTTCAAAGGCATGGCCGGAATCCGCACTGTCGCCAGCGACGGGACCGGGACTGTCCCGGATTATGTGACGGCTGCAAAAATACTCGGGCTCTCTTTCATAATATTCCTCGAAGACCTGGAAAAGACGAATGATGCGAAATTCGCAAGAATGGTCGCCGACTGCAGGGCGCAGTCTACTGAAGATTTCCTCGCCATACCGGGTTTCATGTACCGCGAC
>JBAZRS010000362.1:0-6011 GCA_041662825.1 Victivallales bacterium
TTTCGAGCAGGCTCTTGTTAAGAGCGGCAACGGAAATATGTCGGGTTTTAACCCGATGTTTGGCTGGCAGTTAAAAAACCGCCCTACTTATGAGGACAATGAGGACAAGTTTCCAGGTTAACGCTTAGTTAAAAAGCTTTTACTGCGGATAGCCCTGACGGGTGGTTGAATGAATATATTCTGCGTGGAGATCACCGAAAAGATAGTTGCGGTCGTAGTGATAGTTCTGGAGCGGGTAGGTGCCGGTGAAACCTGCATCATACTGGCAGTAGATGCCGACCGACTGGAAGCCGTGAGGTTCCTTCATAACCCCACCCATCCTTACTGTGGGACAGCCTAGGAACGCGATCTTATCCCATGTGAAGATGACGTCAGGTTTATTCGAAGATCTGGCGATCCCGGAGTATCGCACCCCGTGCGCGACTCCTGCCGTGCCCGATACCGGACTGTTATGACGTCCCATGAAGTACATCCCAGTCACGCTTCCATTGTTCCCGGTGTTATAGGAGTGCGGGCCGTTATATACATACAGCCCCTGGGTTAAGCTGTTGGCGGCGCCGATAAATGACCATTGCGAGGGAAGCTCGGCAGTGCAGTTGTTGATTCCAGTCGGGACATAATTATTGTGCGGCACGAATTTATCCAACGCCAAACGATGCCAGGCACCGTTCTGAGTTCCAGCCACCCCCGGATCCGCATCGTTCACATTTGGGTCTCCATTGGTGCCGCTAGGAGCTGGCGGACCTCCATACCATTTGCCGGTGCATTCATCGCCCCAGTTCCCGGGCCATTGCGATGTACCGTTAGAATAGTTCGTCGGATATTCGGTATAGTCTGAAGCGTATCCCGCAAGCGCAAGCCCCATCTGCTTCTGGTTGCTGAGACAGTTGATCACCCGCGCCTTGTCCTTTGCCCTGTTCAAAGCCGGCAGAAGCATTGCCGCAAGAATCCCGATGATTGCAATTACAACCAGAAGTTCAATAAGGGTGAATTTCCGGGATGCGGAACTGCAGCAACTTGCCTTTTTCATGCTTTCTCCTTTTATATCGCCAAAAAGCCTAGCACCTTTACTTTACTATCTGCATTATATATTGAAAAGTATTTAATTGCAAGAGGTAAAGGTAAAACAGTTTGAAAAAAACATCTTCGCAACGGAAAGAGCCGCAGGGGAGGATATACGGAAACGCCATCGCCCTTTCCCGAAACTATTCCAGCTCAAGCTTCAAAATACGCTGGTTGTTTTTGTCGTACACAAGCGCGCGCTTGCCGCGGGTTGTGATGATTTCCGGAGAATCCATCTCAGAGATTTCCGTCCCTTTCTTGTCCGTTGCACCATATTGTGAAACAAGTTTCCCGTCAGCCAAATCAAAGCACAGAACCCTCTGCCGCTTCGAATCCGAAACCCAGAGGCGTCCGGAATCGGCCGAAATGAAAACCGTGTCGCCAAACGTCTGCGACGGGGAATCGCCCCATCTCCTCCAGCGCCTTAGTTCCTGCCAGTCATTGTCCCTGCGCTGCATTTCAATTATCTGACCGTCTCCGGCGGCGAGCAGAGTGTCGTCATTCTTCATTGCAAGGGAAGTCCATTCCTTCACCGGAGAAACGGTTGAAAGGCCTATCTTGCCCAGGTAACTTTTTACGCAGTTCCTGTCCGCCTTGGCCACATGGAGAGCATGGCCTTCGCCCTTGCTGTTGATCACCAGCATGATAAGTTTCTTGTCCTTTTTCTCCTGGTAAACTGCGGATCCCGCGATTTCGCCCTGCATCTTGAAGTTTTCAACTTTGTCCTCCTTGCCGAGTTCCTCGGTCAAGGGCCCGTACCCTACGGAAAAGCCGTCTTTGCCTTTTGCGGGGACGATGACGCAGTCGTTGTCGAGCATAACAGCCTGTCCGCGGTCGGCGTCGCCAATCCCGAAGCGCTGCGGGGCGTCGGGATTTGAATTCCAGAACCAGGTTCCGGTGTTGGTCCATATATTGCCGCCCTTGTCCATGGCGATGCTTTTCAGGTCCGGCAGTGAACCGATGCGCCTGACAATAGACATCTTCTTTTCCGTGGCGTCCCATTTCAGGAGGTGCATGACGCCGCCCAGTCCGCTTACGGCATAGAGCCCGTCATTGATTTTCGCAAGTCCCCGCCCGTAGGTTATCTCCGTATTCTGCTCGATATGGCCGATAAAATAACCTGATCCGCCTCCCAGCACTACGCCCGGATCAACTTCGAGGTCACCGTTGTAGCGTTTGACGGTCCCATGCCACAGATTGCCGAAAAAGCAACCGTCAAGGAAACGGATCCTGCCCGCACCGCCCTCGCGGTCTCCGGCAAACCTCCTGGGCCATTCGTCATCCCTTATTTCCTTGCCGTCGACAAACTTATGCGCATTCTTGCCTTCGAACACGTATATGTCTCCTGCAGGCAGGAGTTCAATTCCATCAACTTTTTCAAAACCCTTCAGGCCGCCCAGATTCTTGACGGCACCTGCGACGGGATCCAGGAGAAACAGGTTCCTGTCCGTGTCCACCGCCGCTATCATCTTCCCGGAGCTCCCCGCTGAAATGGTTTCGATTTCAGCCTGGAGTTTGACGGGAACCGGAACGGATCCGGGAGCGGCATTGATGTTAAGCGTATAAAGTTTTCTGTTCAGGAGGAGCACGAGATTCTCCCCTATGGATGTCACGAGGTCCTTGTTGTTTGTCGACGGAGGCAGTTTGAAGCTGGATATCTGCCTGCCGTCCAAGGAGTAGCGGTTCAGGACATCCTTGCCGCCTCGGTCCCAGAGAAAGCCCTGGGAGTCATAGACGCATCCCATGCCTGTCGCCGTGCGGTTGCCCTTGCCCGCCTGCATTTTCACCAAGCCTTCGCCGGCGCCCCCGGAATTTCCGAGTACCCCCCTGCATGCAATTGAATCAGCCCGCACTGCTATTGAAACAAGGGCCGCAACCATGAACATGATTATTTTATCCATTATTTCACCTTGTCCTTGAAATTGAGTTCGCCCCAGAAATTCGGCTGGAGCATTGCCTCGCTAGGCACGTCGTTCACCAGGGCTGTCGCCTTGTTGGACCAGTATGACCTTGAGAGGTTGACCGTCCCCTCATCGTCCCCGTAAATCACCCCGAAGTCTCCCAGGAAGGTCCTTCCGCCGGGATTGACGACGCCCAGTTCATTCAGGGGTATCCGGGCTTCCAGAACATAGCCCGACTGCTGTTTAGACACCTTGATTTCCGCGTCCCTGAGCTGTCTGACATCGTCCACCTTTTCCGCTCTCCACGGGGATGTGAAGACGACCGGATTCCCTTTCGCCTGCTCGTCCTTGCTCAGGCGCGGTTTGTAGAGGACTGCGATGTTCGCATCATGGAAAGGCGCCAGGAGCAGCCTGATGTCGCCAAGGGCGGCTTCATTCCTCCTGTCCCTGGCTTTCGAATCTGTTGCGAGCTGCAGGTCGACCGAGTCTCCCGTCTTGAACAGAGCCGTCCAGTCATCGCCCCTGTTCACCCACGGCGAATTGTCAGGAACGGCATAAGTGAGGTAAAGATTCTTGTCGTCATACAGCGCCTTCACTGAAACCTTCTGCCTCGGCCTCGGCTCCCAGACCGCCGTCACAGGCACATCCTTCCAGTCTCCGGCATCGCCGTTGACCTTGATGGCGCCTGCGAATTTCGCAATTTCGGCCGTCTTCATCTGCAGCGCCTGCTGTTTCGCCTTTTCCGCAAGCGCCCTTTCGGCGGCCATGAGCATATCCTTCGTGACATTTATTTCACCGGAGGAGCGCGTGAGCGCATCCAATCCGTTTATCTGGTATATGCGGTACGGGTTACCGGTCTGAAGATAATAGCTGCGGTCCTTTGCAGAGTATCCGAAGAATCCCCCGAACGGCTCGCCCCCGACTAGGTTTTTCCCCCTCTGTTCGGCGACACGGCAGTCGTTGAACATCTCGTCAAGATATATCCCGTCGGATGTCAGTGCGAAGAAACGGCCGTGGTTGCCGTTCAGCATGAAGACGTCATTCCCGTCGGGCAGCGGCGCAAATCCCAGGAAGAAAAGCACCCCCTGCATTTCACCCACCGACGGCAGCGGCGCCTTGTGTGAACCGTGCACCCCGACCCACTTGTTGGGATAGAACCAGAGGAGCCTGCCGTCCGCGGAATAACTGGTCATATATGGTTCGGTGTTGAGGATCAGGTTGTCCTTGGAGTCGATTCCGAAATCGGCGTTGAGGGATCTCACTTCCGGGATTGACTGTTTGGGAGGTATGGCCGCTTCGCATGCCGCCTGGAGATCATATTGAGGAATCCCGTTGCGCCATTCGCGGGGAGAGAGCTTTACAAGACTTGCGGAACTGTCGGACTTCCTGAACGGGACAAGCAGGTTGAACTCGTTCAGCAGAGGCCCCCACCCGAAACTTCCGAACGAGGTGCCGCCGGCGCCAAGCTGGAATTCGCCCGCCTGCAGGAGGCCGTCGCCGTTCGCATCGGTCCATAAGACAGCAACTGAATTCAGCTCCGGCTTGATGGCGCCCCTTCCCAGCTTCCCCGCATCAGGAAATTTTTTCGTAAACGCATCTGCGAATTCCGCAGGGCATTTCCAGTTCATGGAGTACAGGAACTGGGAGACGGTGGAAAACAAAACCATGTCCTTTACGGTACCGTCCGGCAGCAGCTCGCTGATGATCGTCGATTTTCCGGCACCCAGGAGATAAGTGCGGCCTTCCCGGTGCACAAACTTATAGCTGCGGCACCACGGGACAAGCCCGCCCAGATGTCCGCCGTCCTTGTTCATGACAGATTTCACCACCGCCTCCTTCTTCTCGAAATCCAGCTCCCATACAAGCTTCTGGCCCAGCCATATCTTCCTGTCCAGCGGATCAAATCCGGAACCCGGCGAACCGTACGGCGGACAGCCGAACTTCTGGTATGCCACTTTGGAAGCGGCAAGGTCCCAGGCAATGATCCGCTTGGGATTGTTGCTGTTCTCCGCAACCCACAACCAGTTGTTCGAAGAGACCGCGAGCCCGCACGGATTTACCATGCGTTCGGGAATGAACGCACCCTGGTATCTGCCGCCAGGCATCCCGATGCTCTTCTGCAAGGTTCTCGACGCCGAGAAGACTTTGACGGTGCTGCTTGCCTTGTCGGACACGTAGATGTTTCCGTCTTTTGCCGTGATCCCCGCAGGGTCAATGTCCCCTGCGCCTATCACAACCCTGTGCTGCCCAGCCTTCAGGTCAGCCTCGACGACATTCTTCCCGGACAGGGCGTATAATTTTCCGGCGGAGACGCAGAGTTCGCCGGGCTCCTTCAACGGGATCCTGCTCTCGACTTTCCCGGTTTCCGGATTGACCACCAGCAGCGCCTGGCTGTTGAAGGACGACACATAAAGCCTGTTGTCCAGAAACGCCGCACCGGAAACGGAAGCCCTGTCCCCGCAGAGATTGTTACCGCTTCCCGGTCCCGAGGCATAGCTCTCCAGCTCGATGAACTGCTTCCGCTTCTCGAATTCCACTACGGCGGACGTCTCGATGTCGAACCTGGTGAGGTTGAGCCTGTAGTTCGCCTTCCAGGAAGGTGATGACCTGTCGATCTTCTCCGACATGTCGTCACCGTCATTGAACACGTAAAAGGTCTTTTCGTCTGCGGCAATGGCGATCCCCCTGGTGCCAGAGCCGTGGATCGCCCTGTAGCCGTGCCGCCATGCGCCGTCGGGCGACATCGCGATCAGGGACCAGCCGCCCTCGGTTATGGTCGCGCCAGCGAAAACATATTTGCCGTTGGCTGTGAGCGATGTGAACAGCCCGTGGTTCGAGCCGAACGGGAACATGAATTTCTCGTTGCCGTTGTCGAACTGGAAAAGATACTGCGGCGTGATACCCCTATGGCTGACAGCCCTCCACCTGTATGTTTCAGCCTTGACAAGCTTGCCGAACTCATCGAGTCCGTCCCACTCGATCCTGCATGGGCCTTTCGGCATATCGGTGCCGCCGAACAGATTCCTGATCCTTCTCCCGTCCCTGTCC
>JBAZRS010000363.1:0-6010 GCA_041662825.1 Victivallales bacterium
AGCGGTATGCGCGCAGCACAACAACGGCGGTCTTGCCGGCAATCTCTGGTGGGAATCTTTGAACATCAAACATCTATTCCCGGTAGGGGAAGTCAACGGTTCCCATGGTGTTTACCGTCCGGGCGGTTCAGCTTTGAACTCCGGACAAGTCTCGGGATTCAGGGCTGCGGAATACATTTCAAAAAGATATGCCGGAAATACCCTGAATCAGAATTCCGCAAAGAAGGCCGCCGAGAAAAAAATAAAGGAAATCCTTGCATGGATTGATAAGTCCGGCATATCCAAAAACAGCTGGAAGGCGGTAAGAAACGAGTTTCAGCTGAGGATGTCAAAAGCGGGTGCCCATATACGCTCTACGTCAGTCCTGAAAGATTCTTCCGAAGACGCGTGGAAACAGTGGAAAGAACTGAAAAACAACGGTTGTGCTTTCAAAAACATCAAGGATTTGGCGGAAGCGTTACGCAATCTCCAGCTCTGCTTTGCACATGCGGTCTATCTTGAAGCTGTTCAAGCTGCGGTGAAGGACGGGGTCGGAAGCAGGGGCTCAGCTCTTGTACTCGATGAAAAAGGCACCCAGGCTCACCTGAAACTTGAAACAAACTGGAAATTCCTGCCGGAAAATCCGGAGTTCAGGAATAAGGTTCTTGAAACGGTCGTCCTTCCGGATGGCAAGGTTGAAAACAAGTGGGTTTCAAGGCGCGAACTTCCCAAGGAAGATGCATGGTTTGAGACCGCCTGGGCAGCATACCGGAACGGAGAGATCTACAAATAAGATTTGCACCGGCAAATTTTATACTAAGAAAATATAGGATTACAGTATGGTTCCAGTGCCGTTTGACGAGTATCTCACAAGTTTCTGATTCCAGAAGCGCGGGACGGTCTGTGAAAATATATGTTTAGGGAACCTCTAAAAATTCGCATGTGGCGCGTTGCGGAAGATTTTTGAAAGCTCAAAAAGAATTTCTGAACGGAGGCGTATCGAGTAGATACGCCGACAGAAGAACATTCTTCTTTGAGCCAAAAAGATCCGCAACCCGAAGGGCGACAGGTTCTTATGGATTCCGGCGTTGTCGCAAAACCAGTCACAACCCGCTACGGGGTTGCTCCTGGCATTTGCTCCTAGCCGTTTATCCATAATCTCCTGTCGCGCGCCATATGCGAATTTTTAGAGGTTCCCTTTATCTAAACGTTTTTTACGGATTCTCCAGATGATTTTCCCGCTACTGCCTTTTCATTTTGCATCTATGCATATTGACACAGGAAACGCATGTCTTTCATCCTTATTTGTTTGACTTATTTTCCATCTTTGGTTATCTTCCTGGCAGTATGAAAATCAAAATTCCTATCAGTCAGTCATGGAGAAGTTAATTGTGCAACACCTTAAGGATGTGGCAATAAAGAATCGAATCGCCAAGTTGAGAGAGCAAGTGATGGAACGGAAGGGCTCTTTTATCGCCGATGTCAATCCTTTTTTACGCGATGTCGCTCTATGGAAGGCTGTGTCTGGAGTCAAGGAACGCTCAAGGGTTCAGCGGCGGGCCGCCTTTCTGTGCGAGCTTGTCGGGTTGGCCACCGTGGAGATCCCGTCGGACTGGTCCCTGGCGGGGGAGCATCTTTGCACCGAGCCGCCCGGTTTTGGCTTCAGAGAGAAGGACGCCGAAAAACGACTCCCAAGACTGCGCCAGCTTGGTGTAAATGACAATGAGATCGAGGCCGTGCGCTCAACAGTGGCGGCTTGGTTTGATGACCGCGAGTACCATGCGGTTGGGCAGGATGTCAGCGGCGCCTCCGAGAACAGTGGTGGCTGGGGCAACAACAACTCCTGCACGGTGTTTTGGGCCAGAGGCTGGCAGGAGAATCATTCAGTCAGAGACTACAGCAAGGTTTTAAAGCTGGGCTACACTGGACTGAAGGAAACGGTGATCTCCGAGCTGAACGTCTTGGAATTCGATGACAAAGACCGCCCGCAAAAAGAGAACTTCCTGCGTGCCGCAGTGCTGGTCTGCGAGGCTGGCGAACTCATTGGCGCCCGGTATGCCGACCTTGCGGAGTCGTTGGCGGGAAAGACAGACGATCCGAAGGAGAAGAGACGCCTGAACCGCATGGCGGCCACCTGCCGCCAGGTTCCAGCCCGTGGCGCCCGCAACTTGTTTGAGGCGACCCAAAGTTTGTGGTTCGCCCACATCCTGACTTGCGGAGAGGACGGAATCAACGCCAATTCCATTGGCCGGATGGATCAATTGCTCAATCCATTCTATGAGGCTGATCGGAAGGCTGGCGGTCTTACCCGCATCGAGGCTCTTGAGATGATGGAGGAGCTTGCCTGCAAGATGTACCTGGACTACGACGTGCAGGCCATCACTCTTGGCGGCGTGGATGCCAAAGGCGACGACGCCGTCAACGCCATGAGCCATCTCATTCTGGAGGCCACGGAGAATCTCGGATTCATCCGCGACATTTCCGCCAGGCTGAGCCCCAAAACCCCCGACGATTTCATCGAGCGCTGCGCCTGCATGATTGCCAAAGGCGGTGGAATCCCATTCCTATTCAATGACGAGTGCTTTGTCAAGGCGCTAAACGACCGCGGCATCGCCATTGAGCACGCGCGAGACTATGCCCCGATCGGCTGCGTCGAACTGACCATTCCAGGCAAAGCCAACCCGCACGCCGTATCCGGGTGGATCAATTCACTCAAGTGCCTTGAGCTGGCGCTTTTTGGCGGTGTCGAACCTAAGTCGGGAAAGCAGATCGGCCCCAAAACCTCGTCGTTGGAATCGATGAAAAGCTATGACGAGTTCTTCCAGGCCTATTTGGCGCAGTTGGAGCATTTCGCCAAACGCATGGTTTATCTATGCAACCGTGGCGAGCTGGCGCAACGCGAGAAAGGACCGCTGCCTTGCTGGTCACTCTTGACTGACGACTGTGTCAAGCGCGGCCGCGACATCACCGACGGCGGCGCCCTCTACAACTACCATTCCATCTGTTTCATGGGCGCGGCCGACACCGCTGATTCGCTGATGGCTCTTCGGCGAACGCTTTTTGGTGCCGGCAAGGTCAAGGCTCCTGAGCTTTTGGCCGCCCTGAAAGCCAATTTCGCCGGGCATGAAAATCTGCGGCAGGCTCTACTGGCCGAGCCCAAATACGGCAATGACAATGAGGAGGTCGACCTGATCGCAAGAGACATCTGCGAGCGTTTCATCGCCCTTATGGACAGGATGGAAAGCCCGCTTGGCGGCAGATATTTTGTCCATTTATTCTCTTTTCACGTCAATATAGTGTTCGGCGAGGTCACCGGCGCCACTCCAGACGGTCGCCTTGCCGGCGAACCGATGGCCTATTCCCTATCGGCGCACCAGGGCCGTGACGAGAAGGGGGTGACCGCCATGCTCAAGACCCTGTCCCGCATGCCTCACAACCAGGCCGCCGGGGCATCGGCCGCGATTGTCGATCTCACACCGAAGTTGTTACAAGGCGCGGAGGGGCGAAGACTCCTGGTTTCCATAATCAAAGCCGCCATGGCCATGGGTGTCGGACAACTGCAGATGAACGTAGTTACGGCTGAGCGTCTGAGACAGGCCAAAGCCGACCCACTCCATTACGGGAACATACCGGTACGTGTCGCTGGCTATTCACAGATGTTCAAACTTCTGTCAGACCCTTTGCAGGATCATGTGATCGCAAGAACAAAACATGCGGAATAAAAACGTGGCAAAGACCCGCTTGCTTTATCCAAATTTACTTGAATTATTTTCCATCTCCTGCTATTTTCTCGCCAATATGAAAATCAAAATTCCCATCAGCAACTTACCATGAACACAAGATACTGTCTGGAGCCAATATGCTGATGGATGAATCATCCTGTCGTGAGCGCATTGCACGGCTTCGCGAGCTGAAACTGGAACAGACCAGGGCCAAGATCACACGGCTCGGATCCATGGATGCCGATGATCACGGCACGGTTGTCCCTCCGGCGGACTTTCATTGGAAACCATATCCCAATCACCCAAATGGCTCTTTTTACGGGCCTATTGGCTGGGCGACGAATTTCCGTTCACTGATGGATGCGTACCCGACTTATGTTGAGCCGTTCGATGCGCTTGCCGGACGGATGATGGTATACCTATGCAGTTATCAGCCGAATAACTGGCGTCCGGAATTCGACTATTCCCGCCTGCATGCCGAGCAGGAGAAATATGGTCTGGTGCATGGCATCGGCGGCCCCCAACACTTCGCGCCTGACCCACTGATCGGATTCTCTCTGGGCTGGGGAGGTCTTCTTCGGGAAATACGCCGACAGCGTGCGGCACATGGTCCGAAGCAGGAAAAGTTCTACCAGGCCGAGGAAGAGGTAGTGCTCGGAATCCAGACATGGATGCTCCATACATTGGAGGCCATTGCCGTCCGCCAAAAGGAGGAGACCCTTCCAGACTTGCAGGAAAACCTGCGCGAGATGGTGGAGGCGAATACCTGGCTTGTGGATAATCCGCCACGCACGCTGCGGGAAGCCTGCCAGTGGTGGGCCTGGTACAACATGGCGGCGCGCATCTTCAACGGACACGGCGCCGGAGGACATATCGACCAGGTGCTGCTTCCCTACTACGAACGGGATATCGCAGCCGGGATCATCAATGACGAGTGCACCATCTATTACCTCGCGTGCCTGCTACTGAGTGACGCCCAGTATTATCAACTCGGCGGTCCCGCTCCAGACGGGCATGACACCACCAACCGCCTGTCTTACCTTATACTGGAGGCGGCCCATCGCCTTGGCATCCCCTGCAACCTGACAGTACGCGTGCATGAAGGAATGGACGAGCAGTTTTTCCGTACGGCGGTGGGACACCTCTGTACGGACCGCTTGGGCTGGCCGCGTTTCTGCGGTGATCGCGCACTGGTTCAGGGATTTATGCGCAACGGATACTCCGTCGAACTGGCCCGGCAACGTATTGCCGTAGGCTGTCATTGGATGGCAATCCCGGGGCGCGAATATACCTTGAACGACGTGGTGAAGATCAATATTGCCAAGGTATTCCATGAAGCGTTTCGGGAGATGATGGAAGACCAGAAGACAGTTCCCAGCGTGGAGGCTTTGTGGAAGCTTTTTTCAAGACATCTGTCCCGAGCCGTGCGATGCACCGCAGAGGGGCTGGACTTCCATCTGGCCCACCAGAAGGACGTGAATCCGGAACTGCTGATCAATCTTCTCTGCCACGGGCCGCTACAACGCGGCTGTGATGCCTCCGCCGGCGGTGTCGAATACTATAACATGTGTGTGGACGGCGCCGGATTGGCCACAGTTGCCGATTCTTTCGCGGCGCTGGAAGAGCGCATCGAGAGGGAAAGGGCATTGACTTGGCAGGAAGTGGACAAGCACATGCGCAACGATTTCGCCGGCTCCGAAGGGGAACGTGTGCGCCTGATGCTGCGGAACAGTGAACGTTTCGGTCAGGGGAACTCTCTGGGGGACGCTTGGGCGCAGCGTATCACGGTTCGTTTCACCAAACTGGTAAAGGCCGGACCGACCCCAGGAGGACGGAACATGATTCCCGGCTGGTTCACCTGGTCGAATACTGTCAGCATGGGACGAAAACTGCCGGCCACCCCCAACGGCCGTCATGCCGGAGAACCGATCTCACATGGAGCCAATCCCGATCCGGGCTTCCGCCGGGATGGAGCTCCCACCGCCATGGCACGGGCGATAGCCATGGTGCAACCCGGCTACGGCAATACCGCACCCATGCAACTGGAATTGGATCCCGGTCTGCTGCTGCAGGGAGAAGAGGGAATCAGCATACTGGCAAGTCTGTTACGCACCCATTTTGACCTGGGAGGGACACTGGCCAACGTGAATATCATTGACAAGCAGAAGCTCCTGGACGCCTATGATCATCCTGAGAAATACCCCGATCTGGTGGTGCGGGTGACCGGGTTCACCGCCTATTTCGCCAGTCTCTCCCCAAGCTTCCGCAAACTGGTCATTGACCGGATCCTGCAAATCTAGATTTATATC
>JBAZRS010000364.1:0-5998 GCA_041662825.1 Victivallales bacterium
ATCTAGATTTATATCCATAACAGGATATGTAAATCAAAATTACTGTCAGTTCCTAACCCTGACGCCCAGATTGAAATCCCATTTGAGGGCCTTGTTCATCTTTGGCAGGGGAGAATCCTTGACTTCGCCTACTGAAACACCGTATCTCCAGTCAGGCGGGCATATTGCGATAAACCTGGCAAAACCTCCTGTACCACCCTGGAATTTAGTGTATCCGATCATGACAAGCGCACCTTTTTCAGGAATCTTGTCCAGATTATCAACAGCTTCCGCCTGGGCATAACCGTTATGCATAAGCCAGGATTCACCTTCAAGAGTCGAAGTCATATCGGTATTCAGGGGTTCATGCCCTTGAAACAATATTTTCCTTTCAAGGTGAAGATATTTCAGCGCTTCAAGCTTTATGCCTGGAAAACGGTTTTTCTTTGTAAAGCCCGGCAATGACCACAGTTGCGACCAGTCGGAACGTATAAAGACAACCGATCCTTCGGGGATATTGCCGTTTATCTTTTCCCATTCAAGTATGTCTGCAAGGGTCAGGTGGTAAGCCGGATTTTTGGCGACTTTTCCGGCAATGGAAATGACAATGAGGGGACGGATGGCGTATGTGGCCGGGAGTTCGTCGATCGCGGGATATTCCGGATCCCATTGTGCGGGAGCATCGATATGGGTCCCCAACTGGTCGCACGAGAGAATATATCTGGTCGCTTCAAATCCCTCATCCTTGTAGCTGTACGGTTTTCCTGACAGGGGATTAATGGCCGGGGCGAAGATCGGCGGGCCAAATCCCTCCCAGACCGGCATTGAAGGGCTGATTGTATGGGTCATGTCAACATACTTGGCGTTTTTGAAATACTGGTCGTAAACCTGCCACATGTCGACTTTAGTTTTCACAGGAGCGCTTGCACACGAGGAAAGCAGGACTGTCATGATCAGAAGCAATCCGAGTTCTATTGTTTTTTTCATATTATCCCTTTTCAGACTGGCTGCAATTTTTAAATTTACCCTCAATGAGGTTAAATTTATCATGAAACAACTCTAACTCCAGTCCGGGCTTCCTGTTTTATGAAGATTTGACATTGAGTAGTTTTATCTGTGGGCGTTATTTTGCGGCAATCCATTTTTTGAGGTTCTCAACGGTTTCCCGTATGTCCTTTATCTGTTGCTCGCCACTGATCTCACGTTCGATGATTAGCTCTCCGTCAAATTTGATTTCCTTGAGCTTTCTTATGAATTCCGGAAATCTGACTTTCCCATCGCCGACCTTCACCTCGTTTCCGAGATTGTCGCCGTTTGTAGGATAGAACCCGTCCTTGACATGTATGTTCTTAACATATTTCCCGAAAACGTCCAGGGAGTCAATAGGATTGCCCTTTCCGTAGAGTATGAGATTTGCCGGATCAAGGTTTATTCCGAGGTTTCCCGTTCCAACCCGTTCAATTGTGCGAAGGACCGTTACAGGGGTTTCCTGTCCGGTTTCAAACCAGAACTCGATTCCCTTGCTTTTGCAGTATGCGGCAACTTCCCTTATGGCGATAATGACTCCCGGGTAATTCGGATCGGTCGGATTTTCCGGTATGAACCCGCAGTGTGTGATTATCGCCGGAGCCTTGATCCACGAAGCGAAGTCCGCCCATCTCTTCAGAGCCTCAATCCTCGCCCAGCGGAATTCAGGGGGGACAAGTCCGAGAGTAGACGGTCCTTCCGTGAAATTCCATCTCGCCGGGCCCGGAACTCCGGCCCAGACTGCGCAGATCCTGACCTTCTCCTTTTGGGACTCCCCGACAACTGTTTCAGCAATTTCTTTTGTAGCCAGCGATTGATCCCAACTCACAAGCTGACAGACATTCAGCCCGAACTGGCTCACATGTTCAAAACATTTCCCGCCATTGCATAAACTGTTCAATACTCCGATTTCCATTTTCGTCCTTCTCCGCATTGATAAAAAATACATTTAAGGTTAGTTTATCATATAATAAAGCCCTTATAATACAACATTCCGGATTTATTTTAAATGGATAATTCAGTCGTACACAACGCCATTATCAGGCATGGCGACTGCAGTGTGCACAAGATGCCCGAAAGCCGCCAGGAAATCCACGAAAAGTACGGGCTCTGGATATGCAGATACGGGAGAGACGCTTCTTCCCTTCCACAGAAACCGCCGAATGAACCGAGATATTTTGAATTTTACTGCATTTCCCATCTCATAAAGGGCCGCGGCTGGTACTGGGTTCCGGGGAAACCACTTGAAGTTTTTGAAGAAGGCAAAGCCGTAATGGTGACTCCGCGCTTCATCCACTGTTACAGCGGTCACAACAGCAATTATGTTGAGGACACCATATGTTTCACTGGCATCATCGCCGACTGCCTTTTCAAATCCGGAATCCTTAAAAACGGAATCATGGAAATAGGAAAGGCGAGACGCTTGCTCCCTATAATTGAAATTGTGTCCGATCCCTCGCGAAATTCGCAAATCCAGGCGAACATTGAACTCCAAAACCTTCTTGTTGCGCTTTATTTCGAGAACAAAAAGGAAAGGGGAAAGGAGAAATACCCTTATCTCGGCAATCTTCTTGAAGAAATCAAAAATTCCCGGGAAAAATGGTGGACCGTGTCTGAAATGGCCGAATTCTGCAGTTTGAGCCAGGCCCAGTTCAGGAGGGTTTTCTACGCGAACACAGGAAACTCTCCGAAAAGCTATGTTGACAGGCTGAAAATAATGCAGGCTGCGGAAACACTATCCAACTCCGACGGGAACATTGCGAAAATCGCATTAAATTTCGGGTATTCCGACCCTTTCCATTTCAGCCGCAGGTTCAAACAGGTCACAGGACTGTCCCCCGAAAAATACAGGCAGGAAATGATGAGATAAATACATAAACTGGCGTCAAGGTTCACTCGCTTCCGTGAAATAACTCATCAATTACTTTCAAATGTTCCTCGACCACCATCTGCCCTCCGTCCGGACCGACTGGAGTGCTGGCGACATATGCGCCGTACCCGCCACCTTTCATCGCCCTCTCGGTCGGGAGATATGTTCCGTTGCCAGCCAGTTGGATCATAAAAGTCTGGATGGCCTTGCTGCGGACTTTAATCCTAACACCGTAGTCAAGAAAATATTCGAAACGGTTTGAACAGAAGACGATATCCCCCAGCCGCAGCGTGTGCAATTCAACCGGAAGGAATTGTCTCCCCTTCTTCTGGGCTTCATACATTTCAACAACCGCCTGGTTGAAATCACGACGTTTGAATGCGGTTGAATATTCTGCAGAAAACGGTTCCTTGTCTTTGAATTCAACCAGCTTGTCTCTCCATTCGGAGACCTGCCTTTTAGCTTCCTCGAAGTCGGCATCAGTCACGTGCCTCAATGGCAAATTAATTCTGGATACCCTGTGCCCGAATTCCACCTTGTCCCGAATGTCTTTTGCTACAGGCGGCAGAACTTCATCAACCGCAGCCGCGATCTTGTCGGCGATATCCTGACGCCGCGCCTGATTGTATTCTTCCCCATACCCTTTGAGTTTTAACATCCTGGCGTCAGCCAAACGGTTGACCATCGTGCGAGGAGACTGGTCGCCGGCAGCGGCACATTGAGGCAGGATAAACAGCTTTTTACCGTGCTTTTTGCGAATTTCGCAACGGGTTTCGTGCCAGTAGTCAGCGGAAATGAACGAGGCTCCTTCCGTACACTGGGAAGGGCAAGGGACATTGACGATCATGCCGGTAAGTTTATGCTCAACATCATATGTAAAAAGCAAATCTACGCCGTGATCCTCACACCCTTCAATATGAGAGAAATCCGGCTTGTCAGTTTTCCCATACATCTCACTAATCCCATCGAAATATGAAACCCTGCGGTTGAATCCGACAACCGCATATCCTCTCCCCCATCCAATAGCACCGGATTTCCTGCTCTTCCAGGCTTCAACCACCGCCACAATTATTTTGGTGGAAAGAAAATTGGTGTATTCCTCGTCAGGCATGATATCTGTCCTAAGATTGGGCGGATCAGAAAACACTGCAGATAGCTGACTTGGAGCCGTATGCGTATGCGTCGCGCTAATCAGCAGCTTTTCCGAATCAAATTCAGGCAGTTCAATCTTCAGCTTTTCCCGCCACTGATTCATAAGAGAATCAGAAACCCAAATGGCATCCAAAGATACAATAAACGCCTGCTCCCGTCCGTCAGTACTTTCAAGTGCCAGCACAGTCGTGGTCAGAGGGTCATTAATTCTTTCCGAAATCCGTACATGGAATTGACCTGAAAGAGATACTTTTTTCTCTGGGGTTATATCCCTTGAAGCCCAGCCGATAAGAATTGGTTTGCCGTGCATATTTTTACCCTCTATTTCTTCAGTATCTTTTCCGGGTCTAGCTTTTCAATATTTTCAAAGACTTTGTGGAATCCTTCGGCAACCATTTCCACGACATCGGCGCCATTTGGCGCCCGTAGAGGCGTTGTCATTCCGAAATGAGTTGCTGAATGTTTCAGGGCTGACGGATACTTTTCGGGTATATATTCGACACCATCACCGGCACCGTTGCAAGACCATGGACAGCCTTTTCCATATGCATTTTTTGCGCGGAAAACGGTCATTTCCGGAAGAATAAAGCTCTGCCACACGCCAACCGGCACACCTTCCGCCTGAAGTGCTTTCATTACGGTGTCTCTCATCACAGATGTATCTCCATTCCATCCGATGGCGTCCATGTCGACGCGGGAGGTGTAGTTGTACCAGTTGTGGGTGTGTCCTTTGGGTTCATATGGCAGGATCAATCCCTTCAATCCTTTCAATAGTCTGTTCAACAGGTCTGCGTTTTGGCGCTGAATTTTAAAATAATAATCCATTTTGGTCAGCTGAGCGCGCCCAAAGGCGGCGGTAAGATCGTTGTTACGGTACATCCACCCTAAAGCATAGGCGTGATAGTCGCGGCTTTCCAGCGGGGTCCTGGTCTCGCCGAACGACCAGAGCTGAGCGGCCAAATCGCGTAGTTTTTCATCATTGGTGACAAACATTCCGCCCTCGCCAGAACAGAGGCACTTATTCTGGTTGAAACTGAATGCGGCACAGTCGCCGTAGGCTCCGGCCTTGCGTCCTTTGAAAAGGGCGCCATGTGCCTGACAGGCGTCTTCTATCACCCTAATCTTGTGCTTTTCCGCTATTGCAAGCACCTTGTCCATATCCACCATCAAGCCGTGCAGATGGACCACGATAATCGCCTTGGTGCGCGGAGTGATTGCGGCTTCAATCTTATTTACGTCCATATTGATCGTATCGAAATCAATGTCCACGAAAATCGGAATTGCATTGTGATGCAGAATGCAGGTGGCGCTTGAAGACCATGAATATGATGTGACGAGAACATGATCCCCGGCCCCGACTCCGCAGGCGACCAACCCCATGTGCAATGCAGCAGTACCGCTGTTTGTAGTGATCGCATACTTATTGCCGTTCCAGTCTGCATATTCGGTCTGGAACGCCGCACAATTCGGACCAAAGGTGTGGTTCTCTCCGTTCAGGGAATCCATCACCATCTTTCGGTCAACGTCATCAATTGGCGGCCATTTTTTTATTGTTCCTTCAGGAATGCTTTTTGCTCCTCCTTCGACCGCAAGTTTTTTCATGCTGAACTCCTTTTGTTGGTTTTGATGGGGAACAAAATAAAGCAGGCATGCGGAGTCGTAAAGAGTAAAATATTGCTATCTTGGAAAAACCGTTGCGTAATTTCCGTACAGGGCGGTCGCCATGTACGGAAATCACAATAATGAATTTGTCTAATGCAAACTTGATCGTATATGTTTTTTTCACGCAGTGAAAAAAACCGGCGTCATCCTCACGCCTTCCTGAACGTAACCTTCTGTTTATATATCCTGTTAGGAGGGAAACCGAAATACCGGTGGAACACTTTCGAGAAATAATTGCTGTTTTTGTATCCGACAGAATAAGCCACCTGGGAAACAGTCACCAGCCCCTCCTCGAGAAGGCTCCGCGCT
>JBAZRS010000365.1:0-5985 GCA_041662825.1 Victivallales bacterium
AAGTGGCAAGCCCGGCGGCTTCAAGTTTCAAAAGGCATCCGGTGACCGGATTATTGCTGATTATGTAGAGGTTCTTGTTGATTGACTTGAGATATTTCACCATCTCTACGGCGTCAGGATAGACCTGCAGAATATCCCTGTGAATCATCCGCATCTCCTTCCAGATCAGCACGGGCTCAAGGCCGAAACACGAGATGAGATCGGGATAGTCCCACCATACCAGCACGTTGTTCGCCATGTCCTCGAGAACGAATCTGGCTTCTTCGGGGCTTATTTCCCTCTTCGCCGCAATATGCGCCGAGAACATCTCGAAAACGGCATTCCTGAAGTCGATGATCTTATTCTCCCGCATCGCCTCCGTTACAGTGGAGTCAATGTCGCACAGGATTGTCTTCACATTCTGTATTTTCACTGTTCATCCCCTTATATTTTTCCCGTTACCGGAAAAAACAATCCACTGCTTAAATCAAAACTTGATATAGCAACATGTTACCTGTATTATATTGCCTTCGGAATCATTGTCAACGCCGGTAAAAAATAAATTACCAAGACACTGCGAATCAGTTTGAAGATTCATGACAAGGCCGGCACTTCAAACACACGCGGATCGGTTTTGAATTTGAATTAGGCGGCCACCCCAGTCATCCGACGGGGCAAGAGGGCCGCAACTTTTGAACAATCGAATATCGAACATTCGAATGACGATTTACGAAGTAAAGATAATCTGAACGTATAGTGGAATGGATTTTTGATTTACGAGCGTGACAACGCTCCTTGGAATGCGGTAACTCGTTACCGCCTTGTTTCGCGAAATTTATTTCGCGGCATTTAGACGGGACGGAATAAATTCCGTCGTAAAAGGCGGCAATAAATTGCCGCACTCCATGTGCGAATTTCACAATTCGCAGGAGGGGAGTTCGAAAATTGAATGATGTATATCCATAACTTTGAAATTTTTTAGCCTTGAATTAGGCGTCCAAAGCGCCACAACTTTAGTTATCAGTTTTCAGTTATCAGCAAGAAAATCCGCTGCCTGATCACTGGTGACTGATTACCGGTCACTTTGAAAATCCTATACCTTGTAATCAGGACGGCAAGATGAATGCAAACATAAGGAACATAGCGCTAAAGGCCGGGGTATCTACGGCCTCAGTTTCAAGGACACTCAACGATCCCGACACCAACAAGGTTTCGCCGGCCGTAAAAAAACGCATCCTGGAAATAAGCGATAAATTCCGCTACTATCCGAACATGCACACCGTAAGGATGATTTCAGGAAAATCTAAATGCGTTGCGCTGCTCATCCCTTCGCAGTCCGTGGACTATTTTGAACCGAAATACGGGAACATCGCCGACATAAACCTGGCATCGGCCACATTCGGGGTGGAACAGGAACTTTCAAAATATTCGTACTACCTCACCCTCGCATCGACCGATGACAAATTCATCGGGTCTAAAGAGTATTTGAAGCTTTTCAGGAGCAGGATGGTTGACGGGATAATCATATGGGGACTCCTGAATTCCGAAAAATACGTCCACGGACTGATTGAAGACAAGGTACCGCTTGTGATGATCCAGTGCGCCCCCCCCTCCCTTCCCGTATCCCATGTGGTGGCGCAGGATTACGAGGGAATGAACATGCTTGCAGATCATCTCGTAAGCCTCGGCCACAGGAAAATCTCCTTCATACCGCCATTGCAGAGCGGCTCAGTGGGTCAGGAACGATACAGGGGTTTTCTGGACGGCCTCGGGAGACACGGGATTAAACCGCTATGCATAGCCGAAGAACCGGGATTTAATTTTGAAACAGGGCATATCGGCGGACTCGGCATCTTGAAAAAACATCCTGAAACAACGGCGATAGCCGCCCCTAACGACATCGCCGCACTCGGCGTGCTCAAGGCTGCACGGGAACTCGGGCGGAAAGTTCCAGATGATCTGTCTGTTACCGGTGCGGACGGGATTTTCATGAATGAACTTGTAAAACTCACAACTTATTTCTCGCCTTCATTCGAAATCGGCACTACAGGCGCAAAGCTCCTCATGAAAATCATTGAAAAGAAGAGCGCTGTTCCGCAGAAAATCCGCGCCGAAGTGAAACTCATCCAGGGCGAAACTACAAGGAATGTTTCATGACCTGCGCTTCGGGCTTGTCAGGAGATGACCTTTTTGACTTCCTGCGCCAGGGTAACCATCGAATAGGGTTTCTGAATAAAGGTGTTCACACCCAGTTCAAGGATTTCCTCGATGCGCTTGTCCTTCTTGAAACCTGAAATGAGGATGACTTTGACATCAGGCCGGATTTCCTTCATTTCGATGTACGCCTCCCTGCCGGATTTCTTGGGCATGGCCATGTCAAGAAGAACCGCACTGATCTCGTTGTGCCGCTCCCTGAAGACGTTTACCGTCTGCTCGCCGTCCTCTGCAAAAACCACATCATAACCGAGTTTCGTGAGAATGCCTTTCGCCGTCTTCCTCATGATGAGCTCGTCGTCGGCGACAAGGATGAGGCCGGTGCCGACAGGTATCTGGTCCTCGGCGAAAGCTTCAGTACGCGTGACCGCCGTCCCCGCTTCGGCAGCAACTGTTTCAGGCAGGAAAATATTGAACCTGGAACCTATGTCCGGCCTTGACTCGACCTCTATGAAACCATTGTGCTGGCGGATGATGTCATTTGCAATTGTCAGACCGAGGCCGTTAGCCTGCAGAGCGGTCTTGGTGGTGAAAAACGGATCGAAGATTTTTGCGACGGTATCGGCATCCATCCCGACTCCCGTGTCGGAAACGGATATGATCCAGTAGGAATGATGCAGGGCCCTGGAATGGACTGTGCGGTAGTTCCTGTCTGGATAGACCTTGTCTATTGATATGTTAAGGGTGCCGCCCTGGCTCCCGGCGGGTTTCATGACAGTCATCGCATGCACCGCATTGTCGCAGAGATTGAGCAGCACCTGTTCAATGAGCGCGGGATCCACCTTTGTCATCGCCCTGGCGTTGTAAATCTCACCTTCAAGGCTGATTCTTTTGTCTATTGTATTCTGACAGAGCTTGAGTATGTGCTGGATAACACCGTTGAGGTCGACATTCCCGAGACACAATTCATGCTTCTGCGCAACCGTAAGGAGCTGCTGGACCATGACAACCGCCCTTTCCGCGGAGCTCTCGATGAGTTCCATGTTGTTCCTTATGTCGTCAAGGTTGCCGCCGTCGTTCTCAAGGGAATATTTCATCATCGTAATCGTGCCGGTTATTGCACCGAGGGCGTTGTTGAAATCGTTGGAGAGGCCACCCATCAGGTTTTCAACTATCTGCATTTTCTGGGCCTGCCTTATCTGGCCGTCCCTGACTTCATAGGCGGTGACATCGTCAAGAAGCACCACTACGCCGTTTATCCCCGGAGCGTAACTCATCTTTATGTTAATGAACCTTTCGACGCCCCCTATTTTGACCTTCTGCCTCAGGAACTCGGAGGAACGCTGGAGCTGGAAGATTTTCACATATTCCGGGTGAAACGGCTCCATGAAAGGAAGAATCTCCCATATTTTCTTGCCGACAGCCTGCTGGCTGCGGATAGAAAAATACTGCTCTGCTGATTTGTTCCATTGCTCGATAAGCTCCTCGGAATTGACAAAAATCAGGATGGAATTGATGGAGTTCAGGATGGTGCTGAGGTTATTCTTCGAATTCTCAAGCGTAGTCTCCAGCGTAACCCTTCCGGAAATAAATCTGCGGATTACAAAAACCACAAAACCGAAAAGGGCCATTATGTTTATAATCAATATCGAATACAGTATCTTGAACACCAGCAACTTGCCTTCAACCATGTCGTAGAGGTTCTTCTCTATTTTCTCAATGCTGCCGATGAGATCGCCGTATGCGGCGTCAACCTCCTCCTTCATTTTCTTCCTGTCCATCACCTTGTTCTCGATGAGGGCGGTGTAGAATTTCAGAAGCTTATCCTTGAATGCCGCGAGTTTTCCGTCAATCGTCTCCTTCTGCCCGATCTCATCGAGACTGACGCAACTCTTGTTGGCCGCATTGAGCCGCTCCCATACGACATTCATGTCCTTGTCCGAATATCCGCTTATGATTTCCCTGTAAAGAAGATTGGCGTTTGTGACCTTGAGCTTGATGTCTATCGCCGCACTGCTGAGAGTCGTGTATTTCCCGCTCATCCGTACAATGGTGAAATAGGCGTAGATGTTGATCAGTGTCATTAACAGGAAGGCGACCGACAGGACAACATATATCTTCATGAAGTCCTGGTTAAGTTCACTGCGGTTATTCAAGTTCAGCATAAGAATAAAAATCCCTTCAATTTAAGTTTTCAGGAGCTCGCAGGGCCTTCATCCTGCCTGTCGGCAAGCGGGAGGAAAACAAAAAAGACCGATCCGTTTCCCGGCTCGGAAAACACATCAATGAATCCCCTGTATTCCTTTACAATATTGTAGACCATCGAAAGCCCCAGTCCGGTTCCGCGTTTCTCCTTGGTCGAGAAAAACGGATCGAAAATCTTCGCTATAGTCTCCCTTGTCATGCCTATCCCCGTATCCGAAACACTCAGTATCCAGTAGAATCCGGGCACAGCGTCGGGAATAAATTCACACATGTTCGGACCGACATATATTTTTTCAAGCGAAAGCCCCATTATTCCGCCCTGCTCTTCGCCGTCCCTCCTCATAATGGTCATGGCGTGCGAGGCGTTTATGCACAGGTTCAGCAGCGCCTGCTCAAGCTGCGTCATGGACGCATTGACCATCGCCTCCGCATCCCTGACATCCGATATTATCTCGACAGACTTGGGGAGCATGGTCCCGCATATTTTCAGGACGTCGTTCACCACCGTGACAAGGTTCACCTTCGCAAATGCATGCTCCTTCTTCCTGGATATTGACAGAAGTTGCTCGACTATGTCGGAACCCCGGTTCGCCGACTCTTCAATTATTTCCAGGTCATCCCCGACCTGGCTCCGCAATGAACCAACGTTGAGCGATTTGTCATTGAGCGAATATCTCACGGATGAAACTGTCGCCTTTATGCCGTTTATGACATTGTTGAAATCATGGGAAAGTCCGGCGGCAAGAGTTCCGACGAGATCCATTTTCTGGGAACGCCGGATGTATTGCTCTTTTTTCTCGAGTTCAGTGACGTCATCTATCAGGATTACGGCCCCGCCGCATGAATAACCATTGAAATAGGGACAGATCGACACGTCAATGTATTTGTCTTCAGCGCCCCCCTTATATTCGATCCGCCTCAGCCTTTCAGTCTTCCCCTCGGTGAAAACCTTTTCAATCTCCGTCTTGCTGTCATGCAGAAATGGCGCAATCGCCCATAATTCGCAGGATTCGATGTTTTTCCAGGAGCCGAAAAACTCTTCCGCAGCCGGGTTCAAGGCCTTCACCTCGAAACTGCTGTCAACAATGATGCGACTGTAAGGCATAGCCTCAAAAACAGACCTGTAGAAACTTTCATCCACGCCTTTTACGGCGGAAGAATCGCTTTTATTCGGAGATTTATTTTCTATATCCAAAATTTCCAGCTTCCATTTTTACGGGTAATGTATTGTCATTTTACGCATAAACAAAAATCTTTTGCCTGATTTTTCGTTAAATAATCGCTTTCCCGAAATCGGCAAAATGCTGAATTTACTGTTTTCCTTTTGACATTTCGCAACTCTCATCTTAGATTTGCAGTCCTTTAAGGAAATTTCAAAAGCAGTCAGAATTCAGGAGTCAGGAGTCAGAATGCTTGAAAGCCACTCCGGATTTGGTTTCGAATTAATTCTGAATTCTGTATTCTGACTTCTGAATTCCTTCAAAACGCGAGTTTTGCAATTGGCCCAAATAAAATAAAGAAATAGGATAACACAATGTCCCAAATCATTCCCGACAAAATGCTGGCCTGGCCGCTATTCGGCGCAGGCATGGAGAACCTCGGCAAAAACAATTCACCCTGCACAGTGAAAGTCCCGGACATCGGAGA
>JBAZRS010000366.1:0-5983 GCA_041662825.1 Victivallales bacterium
AACGGGAGCCCGCGTTACATCAGAAATTCTATCTGTCAGTTCCGGTATGCCAGTTCGGCGGAAATATCAAGATAGAGCTTGATTGCCTCGGGCGGGGTGTTGAAGGGGATATGGTTCCCGATGCACATCATATAGCCTGCGGACATCCTGCCGGTCTCCGCCATTGACTCTACCATTTTCCTGATCTCGCGGGGATTGTTGCGGTTGAGTATCCGGTTGTCGCCTTCGCCGGCTATAAAGCAGTTCTCGTAACGGCGGGCTATCGCCTTGTAGTCGGTGAACGGCTCGGATATTATGCCCCTGGCGCCGCAGGCCATCACATCGTCCACAAAAGCGTCAACGCAGCCGTCAACCATGAAAATTACCTCCTTGCCCGACTTTTTCAGGATGTCCCAGTATTCCTCATACCGCGGGAATATGAATTTGCGCATCCATTCCGGACTGCATACAGGGCCGTTGCTGAGGACAATGTCGTCGTGGCATATGACGAAGTTCACAGGCAGGCGGGCGAAGGCCCTGAAAACCCGGAGGTTGATTTCCGCGAACTCGTCCATGATGCGCTCGAATTCGGGCTCCAGGCACATCATCATGAAATTCTCATATCCGAAGACCAGCATCGGCCACATGAACATCGTGTTGTAGAATCCGACTGCCGCCGAGTTCCCTGCGGGCGCCCTGTCCCCCCATTCCGCCGGATAGTTCTTGCGATAACGCTCATATATGATGTCCTCGGAGCTGAAATCCCCGTCAACCACCACGTGCCATCCGGTGAAATCCCCCTGTTCCAGAGGGCTGAAACGCATCATGTCCTCCAGGCTTTTGAAACGGTTGCTTGCCTCGTCCTGCTGCCAGTGGTCGCGATATGAATCGCCCCAGCGTCCATGTGACTGGTCCTTCTGCTCCTCGGGACGGATCTTTTGTCCGTCTGTTTCCGGGATGCCGAGATTCAGCTGGGGGTAAAGCTTCGCCATCCTCTCCCTGCAAAGTCTCGGATGATCGTAGTAGTCTATTCCGGTCAGGAACGTCTCCGCGTCCGGACAGGACCAGTGCTCCCAGTGGACAATTTTCTTCGGGCCTTTCCCCATGTAGGTCAGATAGCGGTCGTCAGGCATGGAATCACTCCTTGTTTATACTGATTATCAGTCATCCTGCGGGATGACCGGCGATGTGTTGTCGCAACTTTCTTATTTCCGAGAAGAGCAGGGTCAGTTTTCCGTGGTCCTTCACTCCGGGCGATGATTCCACTCCGCTGCTGACGTCTATCCCGTAGGGATCTACGGATTTCACGGCCTCTGCGATGTTCGCAGGATTCAGTCCGCCGGCGAGAATCACGGGCTTATTCAGGGTTTCAACTGCGAACTTCGCGGAATCCCAGTCACCGGTCTTTCCTGTCCCGCCATAGGCGCTCCCGCTGAAAGTGTCAATCAAAAATTTATCGGCCGGGTAATCACTGTATTTCAGAACGTCCTTCGCAGTTTCAGGCCTTATAGCTTTCCAGACTTCTGCGAATTTCGCAATCTCCTCCGCGAATTCCGCAGTTTCGTCGCCGTGAAGCTGAATTACGTTCACCCCTGCGCCGACATATTTCATGACTTCATCAATGGTCGGGTTGACAAAAACTGCGGCTTTCAGGACATTTCCGGGTATTTCCCCGACAATTCCCCTCACGGAAGAAGCATTTATGAACCTGGGACTTTTCGGATATGCAATGAATCCGAGCGCATCTGCGCCGCAGCCGGAGGCGAAGACCGCGTCTTCAGCCCTCGTTATGCCGCAGATCTTTACGAACAATTTACTTTTTCCGGCAATCATGGTGAATTCTCAGGGCTCCCTTTAATTTCAAATAAATTGATTGCTCAAATTGCATTTTGCAATAGGAAAATTACCTTAATTCCTTTAGGTTTCATAGCGATTTCCATTTTAACCTGGATCAGGTTCAATCTGAAATCAAAAAGACTGGACCGCCGACTTCATACAATATTATGTCAGAATTGTCCATCAAAATGATTTTGTCTTTTGCGCTGTTTGCAGCAGTGGCGTACATTTTTTATCTTCGTTACATGACTTTCACGCTCAGAAGAACACTTGACGACACCCTCCACAAGAAAGCCGAAATCGGGAATTTCCTCAGCATTTTCTCCAAGAACCTGAAAACTGTCGAGGAGATCGAGGATTCGATGAACATGACGGCGCGTTACGTCGCCGACCTTGTCGGTGCAAGCTCGCTGTGCATATTCACGCTTGAAGAGGACGGCTTCCTCAAGGCGGCCGGGATAGCGGGCGCATTTCCGCCCCTCCACAAATCAACGGAATATGTCCTCACAAAACCGCGTTTCATCCTCGAATCCCTCCGCAGGGAGAAGATCAAGCTGGGTGACGGAATCATAGGCGAGATAGGCCAGAACCGCGAAGCGCTTCTTATCGAGGACGCGTCCGAGGATCCGAGGATTGTAGCCACCGGGAGCGTGATCCCTATTGAAACCCTGATGGCCGTTCCGATGGTGAAGGAAGGCAAGCTCATAGGGGTCGTATGCGCGGTCAACAGCAGGGAGGACGGCAAAGTTTTCACGCCGGAACAGTTCAGCGCCCTCAAGTTCATGGCGGCGCAGGTGGAACTGGCATACAATATCGTGCAGGTATATTCCAACCTCAGCCAGCAGCAGCGGATCAATCAGGAACTCGAGTTCGCAAAACAGCTACAGTCGTCGCTTCTCCCGAAGGAATGCCCGGAATGGGGGCCCTTCGCGGTCCAGGCGTTTTCAAAATCGGCGAAGGAGGTCAGCGGCGATTTCTACGACTTTGTTGAAATCGACAAGGACCGCCTGCTGGTCGTCATCGGAGACGCCTGCGGAAAAGGAATTCCGGCATGCCTCCTGATGTTCATGGCGCGGAGCTTCATCAGGGCGAACATCGAAAGGTTCACGGGACTGCCGGAGATGATGAAGGAGCTCAACAACAACCTTTACAGGGATACGAGCGCCGAAAGATTCATCACAATCGCATGCTGCGTCCTGAACAAGAAGGACAACACCGTCGAATATGCGAGGGCCGGACACACCGAGCTCCTCATCTGCGTTCCCAGCCACAAGCACAAACTTAGGAAATTCTATACGCAGGGATGCGCACTCGGCCTTATGCCCGGAGAAATGGTCGAGGATTTCGACTCCATATCCTTCGCCTTCTTCAAGGACATGTCAATCCTGCTTTTCACCGACGGCATCAACGAGGCGCTGAACAAGAACGACGAGGAGTTCGGGATAGACAGGCTGAGGGATAATTTCATGGCCTCCTGCGAAGGCATATCCTCGCCCCAGGAGACGATAGAGAAGGTGCTGAGGTCCGTTGACATGTTCGTCGAGGGGACGCCACAGGCGGACGACCAGACCCTTGTTGTAATCAAGCACCGTGAACATTTCGTGTGAGGAGGGCTGCGCCCTCACGAACGTCCAACATTCAACTCTGATCATCCCCCGTCGCAAAGAAGTTTACCTGCCTATGGCAGCGCCAAAGGCGACCAGGGCTATGGAGGACAGGTCGAATTTTATATACAAGTTCATTCGAAGTTGGATGTTCGAAGTTGAGTGTTCGATGTTCATTTTATACTGGAGTTCCCATATGGACTGGCTGAAAATCAGTTCTGCGATATTCGCATTTTCCGCTTTTCAGTTTTTTTCTTTCTGCCAGGCGCCGCCACCTGTAAAAACTCCGCAGCCTCCCGCGATTGAATCCAAAACAGGCTATCTCACCGCATCCGCAGACATTGAGCTCCTTCCTGAAATGCCCAAAATATTCATAGCGCCGCAGACGACCCTGCCGGTCATGGAGGATAGCAGGGAAAATTATCTTGTCCTTGTCATTATTGATTCCTTTGCGGCCTGCTGCAGGATCCCGAAATACCAGAAATACATGGTTATGACAGAGCTTTCCAGAGACGGCAAATCCATCTATTTCAGGGGCGGGATAGAGGCTGAGTTAATACCGTTCAAAATCTTCAGCGGGGAGGAAATGCCGATAACCGGAGAAGACTCCAAAAACTATTTTGTCTCAGTCCTGAGACGGAAAGCAAACATGACAGTAAAAATGCCGAAGCAGGCTGAAAACGTTGCCTTCAGCAGGGAAAGCGCTTATGCGAAATTTGCTGCGGAGCAGAGGGGAAAAGGCCTGGAATATTATGGCGGCGCATGGGTGTCCGGGGATAAAGTCAGCGATTTGCGAAGTTCGCAACTTTCCGCAGAGTCGGAAAAGCAGAGGAAGTGGGACACGCTGAAAGCCATGGCGGAGGCAGGTATCATTGTTCTGAAAGACGGGAAAATAATCCACGGCGCCTACAAGGGCGGAGACAAAACCTCGGTATTTTTTGAATCGGATGGCGGCGATACGCGGCTATACGGTATTGAAGACATAGGAGACATAGAATATGGGAAAGCGGTGGCCCTGGGCAATCTTGACTCGGCCGGCCGGTTGGTTTTAAAGGCGGAAAAACTCATGGATTCTTCTCCCGGCGAAGCGAAGAAGTATCTTGATCAGGCAGAACCCTTCCTGAAAAAAGTCGTTTCCCCCCTCCCGGACATCAGGGAAAAATCGACGGGGATCGGCGCAGTCATCGCAGAGATGAGCGGGAATATTGAGGGCAAGCTCAGGGAGAAAGGGCTTGTCCTTTTCAACTACGAGACGTTTCCCGAAGATGTCCTGAATTATCATCGGGAAAAAGGACACATGCTGATAGGCGGGAAGACATGGATTAACCCGGAGCAACTTTGCAGGAGGTGTTCCGGAGGCGGCGAAATATCCTGCATAAAATGCCAGGGGGCAGGGAAGATAAACAGGAAATGCGAGAAGTGCCAGAACGGACGAATGGCATGCCGCATCTGCGATGGGAAAGGATACAGGCCGTGCAATTTCTGCAACGGTGTCGGCGAACTTTTGCGGACATGTGCGAGGTGCGGGGGAAGCGGTGTGGTTTCAGGATATTATTCCTATCCGAGCGGACCCAGTCTTTATCTGTCAAGCGGAGCCATAGTGGTGGGTGGATTTTCCCCGTGGTGTTATTCCAATTTCATTACAAGGGCGTGTTCCGTATGCGGGGGATCCGGAAACATGAGCATTGCGTGTTCAAGCTGCGGAGGAACCGGAAACCTGATATGTTCCAAAACTGAAAAGTGCAGTTTCTGCAACGGGGCGGGTTTCCTGAAAACAGCCTGTTCCGATTGCGACGGGAAAGGCCGACTCATATGCCCTGCCTGTTTTGGGAAGGGCTACAAGGGCGAAGCGCAGAAATACCCCGGGCAGGAAGGCGTTCCAGATTCAGGTGCGGGAGGCATTTCCCGAGGAGCAAAATCCCAGACGCTGCTGCCGTGAGAGATTTTCCTTAAGGCTTTGGCCCTCGGAGGTGAAAGGCACACATCTTGCCTTCAGAAATGGAGAATGGTTCTAGAATTGACGGAACTTGGGCAAGGGATCTTTCGAAGAGCCTCTGTTCAACAAGGAGAGCATCCGGACGGAAGACAGTCCTGTTCGATTTCCTTTTTTGATATCTTATATGGACTTAACCGGATATAGCCCGGACTTTTATGGAGCGCCACCATCCTGGTGGCATTTATTATAATGTGGAATAGGCGTCTCGCCTGTTTCTTGCTCTTTCTTAAATTAGGGAGACAGACCCGCCTGCGTAAAGAGACTTCCTCCTTCGCCAAGGCTACGGGGGACAGGCCTGCGTGACAGGCGAGACGCCTATCCTACATTCTTTACTCAAAGATGCCGGCAGGATGCCAACGTTCCAAAAAAACAATTTCCTGTGCGATATATATAACATTATCTGATTTCACTGCCGTCCCATGGATGATTGGATGAATGGATGGCTGGATGGTTGCGTAACAGAGACATAAGAATAAAACAATCCTGTAAAAAAATGCGAAATGCCTTTTTCAATTTCTGAATACAGGACATCCATTTTAGATTTTCTTTGAACTCAAACCCAATCATC
>JBAZRS010000367.1:0-5977 GCA_041662825.1 Victivallales bacterium
CCGCTCATTGAGCTTGATTGCATGACGTGTCAGATGCCATCCGCCCAGTTGCCATTGCGCCACCAGTCCCTTTTCCGGAACGTCAATCTGCATCGGCGAGAGATTCGGCGCAACCCAGGGAAAGCGTGGTAGTTTATCCACGTCATAGTAGGCCCCCATGGCGCCGCGCCAGCTCTGTTCGGCATGTTCACGGATCCGTTGCCGAATCGTTGGCTTCTTCTGGGAAAGCCATTGCTTATAAAACTCCAGCCCGGTCACGCCGCTGTCCGCCGACACGACACAGCCCCCTGTATCGGCCACCAGTATCGGACCGTTTGCCAGATCGGACGGCGCAAAAGTGACACCATCATTCCCCAGCCACACGGTGACATTCAGGCTGCCGTCATTTGGGCCGTAGGTCTGCACGCGAATCCCCCTGCGCCCGGAGGTTTTGCCGGTGTCGCGCCAATGATGCGCGCCAAGCATTTCAAGACCATGGCCGTCGGCGAGCGGTTCGATTTTCCCGGCAAAGCCGTTCCACGCCTCGAGCCGCCCCTCAAAAGACCCGATGGCCTTACCGACACCCCATTCGATTTCGACGGTCTGCGGTTTCCCCCAAAGCTTGCCCTCGGCGTAGACATGCACGGCAGGAACAGGGAACGATTGATTCTCGCCACTGTAAACTGCGACCTTGGCCACGTCCCGCAGCTGTTTGATAACCTTCCCGTTTATTTCATGGTTTGTCGCAGGTTTGAACGTCAGCACGGTGCTTCCATCCTGTGTCATGGTCGGCTGGCCGGCGCAAGCCAGCACCTCCACTTCATGCTCTGTTCTAGGCGCATTCACGTTCCACCAGGGTCCTCTATTGTTGGTGTCACCGAATACGCCGGTAGTTATGACGTTAAGACGCTTCAGGTTTGGTAATTCGCCGCCACCGGGTGAAAACTCCACTTGAACACAATTCACACGGCAACTCTCATCCCACATGGATCCGGAGAGAAGGCCGATGCAGCGATCCAAGGGCGATTCCTTTGACGCTGGCTTCTCAGGCTTGGAGGGAGGGTTAGAAACTTTAGTTGGTGTGTTATACGGCAAGAGCCAGCGAGTCTCGGGGGGATTGTTCAGCCGATCCGCACGATACGAATACTCGAATCGCGCAACATCAACCGGTTGGCCCTCTACGGGCGAGGTCGTGGAATTCAATTCCACGACCATGTCATGCATACGTGACGCCGTCGGGATCACAGTCATGGCAAAATAGCCGTCAGCCATAATTTCCAGCGGTTGCGGTGCCGTACATTCCCGGCTATTAACGGATAGTGAGCATTTCAACACGAATTTCCCGGCCGCGTCCGTTAAGCATGAGAGAGTTGTGCCGATCAGTGCGACCTTAGCACCGGCAATCGGACGGTTCCGTTCGTTGACAACCCGTCCGCGGTAATCCGCCTCTCGACTTCCGGTGGCGGCAGGTTCTCCGCATATGCCTGTGATTGATGAAACGAGGAACAGCGTCGCAAAAATGCATTTCGATTTTGTCCGCATTGATATCCTTATCTATTATTATGGCCGTTATCTAATTCCAGATTCCGTGAAGGCTCTTTAACCCTTCACTATTTTTATCAATTCTTTTAATTCCCAATCTCAAAACAACATCACCATTTCCCACGGCGCGAGTTTTGGCAGTTCCAATACGGTATAAACTCCGTCGCAAGCAATATTAGTTACGCCTTCCTCGCGACCATCTAAGTGCAGCATCCGGAACGGACGCTTATCCAGAACCTGAAGCCGCACTCCGGAAACCGTATCAAGAGAGGCGTTGATCAATGGGATGACCAATTGCCCGTTCTCATCACGTCGGCACCACAGGGCGATCTTGTGGAACGAACTGACATATGCGGGGAGCGTGTCGCGCGACAGCCAGCGGCAGAGCGCCTTCATCTGCGTACTCTTTGACAGGTTCTGCAGAGAGGTCCACGGATAGTAACCGGCGACAACGACCCGTCCACCGAGCCGGTTCTCGAAGACGCCCATGACCGGACCTGCCACCGTGCCACTGAAGTCGATCAGGTTGGTCAGCAGGCGCGCCTGCGGATCTAGCGGCCGCAGGATGAATGCATCGGTCCGCCAGAACGACGGACGGCAGTCGCGCCACCAGCCGGCATAGGCACCGTTCAGCGGATCGTCCGTGAAGCGTTCGATGGTGTCGCGGTCACGGGTGCCGGCTATCTCAAAACCAGTCAACTCGGCCAGTCTAAGCTCCTGTAAATTCCGCAATGCCGGACCGTCGACTAGCACCGCCTCGGCAAATAATTTTTCGAGTTCATTACGTTTAAAGGAGTGTACGGCGTCGCCGGCGAGCAGGTGGACTTTGGCACCGGCGCGCGAATAGGCCGGAGGCAGACCGATCTCGGCCAGTTCGGTGAGGCAATGCAACGGATCCGCGCTGGAACGGCCGATCTGGGCCGCCCAGATCTTGTCGGTCGTCATGGCCGGCCACAGTCCTTCGCACGGACTCCGTCCGAGCTGTGAAACGAGACTGTCGAAAAACGGTTTGGCGTCGCGGATGCGGTCGAAGTACGGCAGATATTCATCGCAGGGGTCTGGCGAGATGCCCATGAGATTGAGGGTGACGCCGGTGCAGCCGGCGGCCAGTGCGGCGGCGGTTTCCGCGACAAAGATGGTCTCGCTTTTCTTCAGCTTTTGGTAGGGGAAATTCTCGTGCTCGTACTGAATGTCCGTGTCGACGGCCGGAACAGCCTCGGCATTGCGCCCCATGTTGTGCGACTTCCGCAGAAGTTCCAATGGCTGGGCGTCGGTGTAGAAACCTCCGCCGGGCCGCCATTTCACCGGGAGTTTTTTCGAACCGGAAAGCGTACGGCCCCACCCAGCATAGTCCATGCCCTCGTAGATCTGGTTGGTCGGCATGTAGCCGAGGATCAGGGCGGGGTCGGCATCGTCCACCGCCGTGCGAATCAGCGCGAACAACTCGTCGAGGATGCGCCTGTTGTGTGCGACCCATTTTATGCGATACTCGCGCGATGCCTCGGCACCCTCGCTGTGGATGACTGCAGCTGCGCGTTCCAGCGTCCAAGACTCGCCGGTCTCCTCGGCGAAGCGCGCCAGGCAGAGCGGGCAGAAGCAACTGAACCCGGCCGGCGGGTGGTGCGCCATGCGCACATCGTCATCAATCCAGATGAAATCCGCGCCAGTCCGGGCGAATGCCTTATAGCAGTCACGAGTGAAGTCTTGGAAACGCGGGTCGAGCGGGCAGAAGCTGCCTTTGGCCGCCGTGCCGTCAATGGCGGTCATCCGCTGCCAGGGCTCGTTGAGCGAGTTCCCGAGATTCTCGTCAAGATGCCCGAGCGTCGTCAGGTGATTGATGCCGACGCGTAGCCCTAGCGCTTTGAAGTCCGGGATGATCTCGGACAGCAGCTTGGCTCGCCGGGAGATTTCGGCATAAGGCAGCACCGAATGGGTGAACGAGGTGAAGAACGCAACCTCCTCAATGGTCTCGCGGCGCTCCCGCAGGAGCGCGAGCAGTTCCCGACACCGGCCAGGATTCATC
This sequence comes from Victivallales bacterium, assembly GCA_041662825.1. Lineage (GTDB taxonomy): Bacteria > Verrucomicrobiota > Lentisphaeria > Victivallales > GWF2-50-93 > GWF2-50-93. The sequence goes on from JBAZRS010000367.1 coordinate 3,545, forward strand.
CAGAGATGGCTGCTTACGCGCAGGGACACAACGGATCTGCCCGGAATTGCCTGCCGGAGTGTTTTCGACTTAACTTGACGCTCTTCTTTATTTTTTTCAGCCATTCTTTTCACCTTTAATTCACTGATTTTTCAACCACGAAACACCTGGAGCAGCAAAGCCGCAACCAATTTTGCAACCATCCGTCATCCTGTGGGATGACTGTGATTTATTTCTTCTATTTGACAGAGCCCAGCAGACCGATTTCATTTTCGGCCAGGCATTTCGAATATATGCGCACATTTTTTATCAAGCCTTTGAAAAATCTCCCTCCCCCGATATATCCCAGTCCGATGCATACATTCATTACCTCACTCTTTACAATCTTACCGCCGACAGGCTTGCCCGCACTTTTTTTCCCGTCGATATACATGGCAGCCTCTTTACCATTGTATGTGATGACAAGATGCTGCCATTTATTGGCAACTAGTGTTATATTGCCGACAGTCTGCCATCCTGAACCATCACCGAAGGAAAAACAGTACACGTTTGCATTATCCCCGTCCTGCTGGACAACAAATCCCGTAAATCCGTCGGCATGATTGCCCAAAATATCCGCATAACTTGTCTGGGTTTCGCCAGGTTTAACCCAAATGGAAATTGTGAGCTGGTCAGTGATTTCCGGAAACTTGTATCCTGTATCTATCTGACCGCTTACGCCATCAAAACTTGCCGCTCCATCTTTCTTGTCCCAAGTTACTCCTCCCTTCAAGGTGGCATTCCGGCCATTTCCTGAAAAATCTTTCGCAGTCAACCCTTCAGCATCATTCAATTTCCAAAACCCCAAGAGTCCGGACTCTTTTGAATCCAACTTATCCAAGCCTTCGGCAAAACAACAGACACTACCACAAGCTATAACTCCTGCGACAAAAAGGGATAATGTCACATATAATGATTTCTTCATGATAAGACCTCTTTCAAATTTTGTTTTTACGTTTCCTGAAATATTTTAACCGAGTTATTTATCCTATCAGAATATCCGTTTTCGCCGATAAACCTCCTTTCCTTTTTTTCTTACTAATCGTCTCGAAATAGAATAGAGATCCCAACGGGTTTATCCCGTTGGTGAATAAGATTGGGAGGCTAGTGGCTATCGTCCTAGCCTCCCAATCTTGTTCACCACCGCCGCAAGGACGGTGGGGTCTAAACAATTATGAGACGATTAGTAACACGTTTTCCCATATTTCAGCATATTCGAAATGCGGCTACATCTGTCTTTAGATATTTCTCATTGCTCATGTTATACCGAGTTGCATTCAAAGAGTAAGGCGGTTTTTAAACCGCCAATTAACTGTCGGGTTAAAACCCGACATACTTGTAATGAAGGTACTATCTTGATAAAAGCGAAACAGTATTGGATATCTCTCACTGCTCATATTACTATTCCTCTGTGGTTCCAAACATCGGTATATATTTCCCCTTCGGGCTCACGTTAAGTACGGTGTTGCCAATCCACTCGTTCGCCAGGTCGCGCGATCCGGCAGACGACATAGGCGTTGGAAGGTCCACCCCATTCTATTTTTTTTGGAGTTCATTTCATATGCTCTCGCACAGGAGCAGACGCGACGTCAACGGGGTGTCCAACTGCACATGCACACCTTGCTCGCGGAGCTCGGATCCGTTTCTTTCGCACAGCAGCCCACCAGGTTCCGTAGTGACGCGGTAGCGCCGTGATGGATCCAGGCCGCGGAAGCGTATCTGATACGTGTCCTCTCGGGCATTGATCAAGCGAAACACGCCGGCTGCTGCGCGGCTGCGGTCGGCGGCCACGTTTTCCAGGACGCACCAGCCAGACGCCTCCGCCCCCGGAATTACCGGCGTATGGTGGTACAGCCGGGCATCGCGGTGCCAGGGGCGGATGAAATCCTTGTACAGCGAGACATACTTCTTCGCCAGGGCCAGCAGTTCCGGGTTGGTCTCGGTCAGGCTTGGGCTCAGCCCGGAAATGGACGGATGTCCGAGCACGATCGCCTGCAGGTGCGTCTCCGAGTTCCCCTTGTAGCTGCCCTCCATGCACACGCCGAACTGCCGGTTCAGATACTCCGGCGGCAGGGCCATGCTCATGCCGTTCAAGATGCGCAGGGTGCGCGGCATCCGCATCCAGTCCGAGGTCCAGGTGGTGGTGAAGCGCGAAACCATGCCGAGATCGCTGCGGCCGCCGCCGCTGGAGCAGTTCTCCAGTTGCAGTTCCGGGAAACGCGCCCTCACCCGGTCGAAGATGGCATGGATGGCCTCCACATGGCGCCAGGTCGTGTTCTCCTGTCGGCCGTCGAGATCGCGAAAGCCGCCTTCGGCCGGACTCATGTTGTAGTCCAGGCGGAACATGTCGAGTTGATAGCGCTCGATGAGCCGGACGATGCATGATTCGGCATATGCTTGGACGGCGGGGTTGGT
>JBAZRS010000368.1:0-5952 GCA_041662825.1 Victivallales bacterium
TGACCCGCGACCCTCGGGTCATCTGCCTAGGCGGACGAGTTACTTAAGCGGAAAACCCTATCTACTATACGCATTTTTCACAACCTCCACACATGAATTCCCGAGTTTCTCCATCTTCATCCCGGAGGGATGAGAGATAGTAGCCGTGGGTTGAGCCTTGCGATACCCCCCGGATCAAGGGGAAAAACGAAGCGCACCCTGAATGGGTGCCAGAATCAAACGTTCTAATAATTATTAAACCGTCACGACAAATATTACGGTTCGTATTTGAGACTGTTCTTCTCCAACAACCGTTTCAATTCATCCACAAATGTAACCTTGTGATGATGAATGCTGCAATATGTTGAACCCATCGATGCTCCGCCGGCTTCTGGCACCCCTCCAGGGTGCGAATTAATTTTAATCCCCATCCGGAGGTCTACGCGATGCTCCGACCTCCGGCTACTATCTGACAACCTTTCAGGTTGTAAACAAACACGGGCTTAAAATCAACCTCTCGATAAAATTCCTGAGAAATGCGTATAGTAGACAGGCGGAAAACCCCAATTTAGCGACATTCGCGCCATGTGTAATATAGGCGTCTCTATTTTTATATTGGCTTGATTAAGCGAAGACACACTAATACCTAAGTTGCAATCAAATGGCAAGAACATGCCTTGCGGCATTGATCCGCCTTCGCTAGGAAGACAGCTACGGCGCGACAAGCTACAAACGAATTATTTGTTCGTAGTTAAGCCCGCAAGGGCTGTTCTTTGCCTTTCATGAATCGTCCTATTCCATGATGAGATCGGCCCAGCCTGCGGGTTTTAACGCCGCCTCCGAGGGCACATCGTTGATTATGGCGATGCTCGGATCGCGGTTGGACCAGAAGCTGCGGAAAGCATTTACCGAGCCTGACGGATCGGAATACACTGCGCCGAAATCTCCGCGCAGTTTTGCGCCGGGCGCGTATTTGACGCCGAGGACGGAAAACGGAATCTGCGCCTTGAGCAGATAAAATCCTTCTCTCCTGAGAATGTTGAACTTGACATCAGGTTCAAGAGTCACCCGCTCCATGTCCACGGATCTCGACGGAGATGCGAATTTCGCAGGGGCGGGCTCCTGGCCCGCTAGTTTCACCGGACGGTAAAGGACTGCAGCAGGCTTCGCGTCCATCAGGCTCATCAGGAGCCTGAGATCCCCTGCCACAGGGGCATTATGCGGATTGCAGTCGGTCCCGAGCATGAGATCGACGCAGTCGCCCGACTTGAACAGCATCCTGAAATCATTCCCGCTGTTGAGCATCGGAGAATTGTCGAACACTTCGTATGCCAAATAGAGATTCGAGCCGTCATGCGCGATCCTGACGTTGTATCCTGAAATGTCACTGTCCTTTACTTCCGCTACAGGCTTGATCGCCTTCCATGCGACGTCAAGTTCTCCGCTTATGCTCAACGGTTTTGCAACTTTAACGATCACTCCCGACTTGGGTTTGTTGTCGTCTTTCGCCTTTGAGAGCGATTTCGCCGCCGTCCTCGCTTTTACCACATCGCCTTCACTCAGTTTCACATTTCCCGTATTGCGTGAGATTGTTTCGATGCCGCTGATCTGATAAATCCTGCTTTCGCCTGCGCTTCCTGCGAGAAGGAGGACTTTTCCGGATTTCTGCTCGCGCAGCCAGACGCCGGAAAAGTTTTCAGCGGAAATGGTATAGGGACCCGGAGTTCCTGCACAACGTCCGTCGTTAAGTAACTGATCCACGTAGAGTCCGTCTTCAGTAAGAATGTTGAACTGGCCGAAATAGCCTGTGACCATGAACATGTCATCAACCCAGCCGCACAAGGCCTGAGTCCCTACGACAAGTCCCGGTTTTCCGAAAGGCGCCTGGAAAGCCATGCCCGGCCAATGCTTGGGATAAGCCCACAGTTTTTCGCCACCGGCTGACCAGCCCGACAGGTCGCTTTCCATGATGATGGAACCGGATGGACCTACGGTAACGGCCCCTGTGTTTTTGTCGGTGCGGGTCAGGACAAGCTTTATGTCTTCAGTCTTATAGATTGGCTGTCCCTGTTCATCCCAGCCTGAAAGCGGCCAGCGCCAGACCTGTCCCGGCTGCCAGTTTGTGACTAGATAAATTGTAAGATCCGGACTGATCCATTGACCCCAGTTCGTAGTTCCCGGCGGATTGTGCGACACCCCGGTGGTGTCCCAGCCCGGCAGGACGGTGAATTTGAATTCATCTTCCTGATACAGCCCGTCGCGGTTCTTGTCCGTCCAAAGGCAGATCTTCGCGGCGAGCTCATCATAAAATGCGCCATGCTTTTTGAAATCGGTGCGCTGTTTCCGCTTCACTGGATTTAACGGCTGATTCCAGCCCTTTTCAATGTCCGGAGGCACGATCAGAGGCGCCCAGCCCACGGCGAGTATCGGATGAAGGAGCTTCTCGCGCATCTCAGATATCGTAGAGATGGAAGACCTTGTCGTGCCGAGAAACAAAGTCCGCCCGTCTTTGGCTTTTGCATTGAAGAAGGGGTGGATGTTGACAAGCTGGTGCGGATCGAATCCGTCGCGGAAGAGGATTGCGTCCGGTTTCCATGTTTTCTTTTCGAGATCAACCTTGAAGCTGCTGACCCCGTATATATTCGCATAGGCTGTAGTAGGATCGTCCGGATACATCCAGCTGAAGCAGGCATAACGTCCTGCGCCTATCAGATCCTTGTAAAGTGAGCCGTCAGGATTCCAGACACTGATCCTCTTGAGGGGTTCATCGTTTTCCGCCACCCAGAGACGGCCGTTTTTGTCGACAGCGAGGCCGCGGGGTTTGAGCATACCGGAAGGATCATATTTCCCAAGCCATGGACGCCCGCCCTCTTTTCCAAAAACAGTGAGGGCTTTTCCCTTAAGATCGAAGGATTTCACCCGCATCGATCTGCCCCATTCCGAGACATACAGCTTCCCGCCTGCGGCGGCGAGACCGAACGGACAGTCTAGTCCCTGGACAACTGGTTTTCCGGCTTTTGCCAGATCCCTGAATTCCAGGATCTTGTCTTCAGTGACAGCATATAATGCACCGTCGAGCCATGCCAGTCCGACAGGTGCCGTCACCTTTATCTCACCTGAAATCGCGCATGTGGCCGAATCGAGGATGAGGATTTTATCGTCTTTTCTGCGTGAGACAAAAACCTTGCCGTCTCCGCAGGCGATGCCGCATGAGTTAGTTGTCCTGATATGGACGTTATTGCAGGTGTGGCCGCTGAACTCTACGGGAAAATCCTGGTCTTTTATCCTCTGGCTGAGGAACTTTTCCGCTTTGCCCTGATCAATGGTCCATTCGCCGAGGTTTTTAGAAGCCTCCTGTTTTTCAAAATACGCGTAGCGGCCGGTGGCGACCTCCCAGCGTGTGATTTTCGTGTTGAGTTTCGCCTTGGAATCATTCTTCGCGTTGTGATCGGCCGTGCCTACATTGTGTCCGGCGAATTCCTCCGAAATAGTGTATGCATACTTGCCGTCGGAAGCGATCGCCAGAGGCCAGCTTTTATTCAAGATACCGTTCTTCATGCCGTCCAGTCCGACCTCGATGATCGCGGGAAGGGCTTCACCTGCGCTGAAACCTAGAATCATGATTTCGCCGGCGGCGACCACGCTTGTCGGTGCGCCATGGTCTCCAGCCCATGAACCTTTCCCGTCGGGAGTGGAATAGGGAGGATCGTTCGGACAGTTGTAGCAGGTCAGAAGTTCCGCCTTCAGCCCCTTGTGCGTAAGGATCTTGTACTTGTATTCGCCTGGAATGACGGGCAGTCCGTCATCGTCGAGACCGTCCCACATGTCGGTCTGGGCCCCGGCTTTCCTGAAAGCGTGCGCCAGAAGCGTTCTGACCTGCCTGCCTTTTTCATTGACGATTGCGATGCTCGCATATCCGTCCGAAGGCATCTTGTAGGATATGCTGATATGCCCTTTAAGTCGTTCGCCCTCGGATTCAGGGCGGTGGGAGATCAGGCCACCGCTTGTTTCATGGGGGCTTCCGCCTTGACCGCCGACAGCCCAGAAAGTATCCTTGTCGAGGAAGCATAGGCCGCGTATGCTCATCTGTGAAGGATTTTCATCTTTCCAGGTCTTCCCCCCGTCATCAGTATGGAGGAGGATGCCGGAACGCCACGGTTCGAAACCGTAGGCGCCAAAACCGCCCGCCCAGGCTTCGTCCGCGCTGACGGCATGGACACAGCGCATATTGTTTACGAAATCAGGACTCTGATCCACCCAGGTGACGCCGCCGTCGGGACTTTTCAGGATAATGGACCGTTTTGGAGCCCGCCAGCCGTGGAGGAGATAGTTGTCGGCCTGCCCCCCTACAATATAAATAACCTTCTTGTCCGGAGACACGGACATTGACGAGATGCTGGAAAGCTCCCGGCCTCCCTTATAGGCGATTGCATTTGTTTTGAATGTGATCCCTCCGTCTGCAGTATGGAGAAACCAGTCAAGATTGCAAAGGTAGAATTCTTTCATCGACAGAGGAAGAAAAGCCGAGGCGCGCCATCCCTTTTCCGGCAAGGACTTACTTATGTCGATTTGCGTCCAGGTCACCCCGCCGTCCACGGTCTGCTGGAGCTGGGAGGCGTTTCCGATAGGCCATTTTGAAAAAATCATGCCTGTCAGCGGAGAGAAAAAACGAATCTGTGTCGCCTTGATTTCCTTTGGCAAGAGGGAACTGTTCCATTTCTTGCCGCCGTCAACGCTCTTGAGCAGCCACATGCCCTCCTTGTCGGATCCGATGGCGAAACAGTTACCCTTGTCGAGCATCTGTGCGCAAGAGATCCCGTTGATTTCAGGGCGGTCAATCCATGACGGCGTCCAGTTTTTTCCTCCGTCATTGGAGAAGACGATCGGAGGCATGTTTTCACCCTGCCCGAATATTCCCTTGCCGCCTGTCCCGGCGATGATGCCGTTGTCGGCGTCCGCAAAAGACACGATTTCCGCATTGTTGATCCGGCCCGCAATCCTCACATCCCATTCCCCTCCCGCAAATGCGGAAAACTGGATTGAACTTGCAAGTGCGGAAAAAGCCGTCAGGAGAATTGAAAGAAAAAGTTTGTTCATTTGCATGTTTTCCTTACTGAAGCAATTTCAAAATTGCCTCTTTTGAGCTGATTTCTTAAGTTGGAGTTCACGGCCCGGTCGCCTAAGGCGCTGCCAGAGGCATGTAAACTTTAGTCGTGTTTAACGTACTATGATGACCGAACCGGCGGTTCACTGGTTCGGTCTATCTTTTGGTTGGCCTCTTGATCACCTGAACAAGTCGGAATGAGTTCCTGTTCGTTCAAGTCTTAATGACTCAATGTCAGAGGTATAGATCAGAATCCAGTCGGGTTCAATATGGCAGTCACGGGAAGGCTTCCAAGCTCCAAGCAAAGGATGATCTTTATGCATTGGTTCAAGCGAAGTTCCTGATGCCAGTTTTGTCACTATTGATTCGAGTTTTGTCAGATCTTTTCCGCGTTTTCTCATCCGCTTGACATCACGGGCGAATTGCGTGGTCTGAGAAATCTTCTTCATTTCTTCCAACTCTCAAACATGGCATCCAGAGATTCAAATTCCTGAACCTCTTTTCCACGACGGCTCTTCTCAAGAGTTGTTGCCGTGCACTCATTTGGGACATCCAAGGTGAACGGAAGCCCATGCCTAAGTGTGATCTGTCGGTAAAAAACTCGAATCGCTTCGGTTGGGCTGAGTCCAAGTTTATGCAGAACCATTTCAGCCTGGCGTTTGATATCTGGTTCTATTCTAGCGTGTATTATTGCTGTTTTCATAAATATAGTGTATCACATATGCAACACATAGTCAAGCGCCTTGAAGAGATTTGTTCTATTAGCCAACGATTAGAGATTATGCGGCGTTTTACCGCCGCATAGTCCCCGTTGAACTAAGCCTATAAGCGGTATGGGAATTTATCGCCTGTCTTTTGTGTCAATACGC
>JBAZRS010000369.1:0-5928 GCA_041662825.1 Victivallales bacterium
TGCTGCGCTGCGGCCGCGAACTCCGTTTCGGACATCCTGACATGTACGCCTGGGACATGGGCAGGGGACCGCTTCCTTCCATCGGCAGAGCCTTCAACTATGCGACGCTTGGCGATGTGAAGAGTGGTCGCGCCAACAAGTTCAAGGTCTTACTCGACTGCGCAACATCCGTTATCTCCCAGGACGAAGTCGATGCCATCGAACAGTATGTCCGCCAGGGCGGAATATTCGTCGCATTCCACAATACCGGAATGCACTCACCCGAGAAGGCGTACTCCTGGCCGATTTCAAAACTCACCGGCTTGCGCGTACTCAACGAAAACCGGCCGATAGGGGGAACCAAGATTCATTTCAGCGACACCCAGACGCTCTGGCCGAAACTCCGCGGCCAGGAAGTGAACGGCTGGGGCCTGGTTCTCGACTGGTTGAAACAGGACAAGACCGGCACTCCGATCTCTTTGGAGGCTAAGGAAAAGGATATCGAGGTGGTTGCCGAATGGAAAAATGTGAAGTTGGACGGAAATATCGCTGTTGCCGTCCGCACGCTCGGAAAAGGAAAAGTGATCACCCTCGGTTCGACGTTCTACAGGAGCGGCAAAGATGAATCCGGCCGTTATGAAGAGCCGGGAACTCTTCCGTATCTGGATGAATTGCTGACCTCTCTCGGCGTGCCGCGCGAAACGGTCGCAGGCGAACTTTGGAGTGAACACTGGCGCAGCAAGAACGGCGTCTATGACGTTTATCCGGTCGCCCAGATGAGCCCCAAACCCGCACCCGGCGCAACCGATGTGAAGATCCGCCGTGACAGTCCGGTATCATCGCTGTGGGAGCTCTCCGCCATGAAACATCCGGTCCAAGCCGTTAGCTATGCCGACGGAATGTTCACCATACCTCAGGTGAAGATGGAAGCCATGCAGAGCCGCGTCTTCGCCGCACCGCGAAAGGATATCGAGAATGCCGCCCTGTATTGGCTCGAAACACAAAAACGCCAGTGGGGCAAACTGCCTGAAATCTCGTCAGCCGACAAAAAGCTTGCTACAGTAGAACCTGCCGCCGATGTGATTCCGTTGATCGAAGGCTGGCAATGCTCCAGCGGCGAAAAAGACCTGTCGTGGATCAAGCCCGAGGATGCGTCCGCCAAAGACTGGAAGACCGTAAAACTTGGCTCCTTCGCCGCCATGGGACTGCCAGAAGAATCTATAGCTCAATTCCGTAAAGAAGTGAATGTCCCGTCAAAATGGAACGGCCAGAGAGTTTCACTGTTTTTCAATCCCGAAGGCTGGTTCTGGGGGATCGGATTGCGCGGCAAGCTCTGGATCAACGGTGAGCCGGCCACAGTGAAACAGCCGCTCCAGCCGGAACCGAACGGCGCCTTCGTGATCGATCTGACACCTGAACAGCTACAGAAGAAACCTCTTGTCATAACATTGGAAGTCGACGGTCGCCAGATAGACAAGAAACAGGGGAACAAGCGTCCCACAGGCGTGACAGGAATTTTCTTCCTGCAGGCATCTTCGCAGCCGGTGCAGACAACCGCATTGACCAAATGGTCCTATGCCACAGAGCTGAACCAACTGAAGCCGTACGAGCCTGGACAGACTGTCGAATGCATGTACCTGGAGACGAAGTTCACACTGCCAGCAAAATGGCCGGCAAAACGTCTCTTTGTTAAATCACCTGTCTCGCTGGGAGGTCTTTTCATAAACAATCAATTCATCGCCGCACCGAAGTGGATGCGGGAACTCGACGTGAGCGGCCTGGTAAAGCGCGATGGGGAGAATGTCCTGCGCTGGGTTCCGGAAAATCCGGATCCCGTCTGGAAATCCCCATACAAGGGCAAGGTTCCTGAAATGAATTTGCTGTGGATGGAATAATATAATATTAAGGGAATTTTAATTATGTCTTCTGCGAATTGCGAAATTCGCACTTGGAGTGCGGCAATTTATTGCCGCTTTTAATGACGGAATTTATTCCGTCCCAACTAAATGCCGCGAAATAAATTTCGCGAAACAAGGCGGTAACAAGTTCCCGCACTCCAAGGTCAGGCCGAAGCGCCTGACAGAAAAAAGAATGTGGCACAGGCGTCTCGCCTGTTCTTAGTTCTTTCTTAAAACACAGGCGAGACGCCTGTACCACTTTATCAAGAAGTTGGATTTATGAAAGTGTTCCGGTAAAACCGATTAATTTAAAATAAATATATAAAAAAAGGAAGAGTGCAATGAAAACTTTTTCACGCAAAAGGATTCCCGTGGGAAAATCACTAATGATAACGGCCGCATTGCTTGGATTCTGCGGAGTCGCGTCGGCGGACGTGAAACTGCCGGCAGTAATCGGCGAGCACATGGTTTTGCAGCAGGGCATGCCCGCTCCGATATGGGGCAAGGCTGATCCCGGCGAGGCGGTCACTGTCGTTTTCGCGGGCCAGACCAAGAAGGCCGTGACCGGTGCCGACGGGCGATGGATGGTGAAGTTGGATGCGATGAAGGCGACTCAGGACCAGACGGGACAGACTTTGACAGTCACCGGAAAGAATACGATCACGCTGCAAGACGTCCTGATCGGCGAGACATGGATCTGCTCCGGACAGTCCAACATGCAGTTTGGGCTTGCGAGCGCCATGAATGCAAAAGAAGAGATCGAAGCTGCAAATTTTCCGATGATACGCTTTTTAACCGTGAGCACCCGGACTGCAGCCACACCGCAGGATGACTGCATAGGAAAATGGGCGGTATGCACGCCGGATACGGCAAAAGGATTCTCCGCAGTCGGATACTTCTTCGGACGTCACCTGTACCAGACCTTGAAACTGCCGGTCGGGCTCATCAACACTTCCTGGGGCGGTACGATTGCCGAAGCATGGGTCAGCGCTGATGCATTGAGGAAAAATCATCCGGAATTTAATCTCGACCTGGATAAGGTTGCCGATCCAAGCGTATTGAATAAGGAGATTGAGGAATACAAGAAGAAACTGGCGGAATACGATCCCGCCCTGGAAAAAGTCTATACTCTGGAGAAGATGTACGCCTTGGAGGAAGACCTTTCAGGCGTTGCGAAATTCGCAGCACCCGACATCGATGATTCAACCTGGAAAAGCATGAACCTGCCCGGCAACTGGGAGCTCCGCGGCCTGCCGGATCTTGACGGCATAGTCTGGTTCAGGAAAACAATTGAAGTTCCCGCCGCCTGGGCCGGCAAAGATATCATCCTGCGCCCCGGCCCCATCGACGAGGTTGACGTCACCTGGTTCAACGGTGTCCAGGTCGGCGCGAAAGGCAACAGCCGGACACGCGATGTCCAGTACTGGAACCAGGACAGGAAATACTGCGTCCCGGGCAAACTGGTCAAGGCCGGAAAGAATGTGATCGCAATCCGTGTGAGCGATACAAGCGGGCAGGGCGGCCTCTGGGGCGCCTTGCCGGAAACCATGGCGGTTGAACTTGCCGATGCTTCGGATAAGACACGCCTGCCTCTGGCAGGGGACTGGAAATATTCTGTGGAGTTCGCCCTGCCGCGTCGGCCGTCTAACCCCGACACGCCAAACCGGCCAAGCGTCCTCTTCAACGCCATGATCAATCCCCTGATCCCCTTTGCGCTCCGCGGCGCGATCTGGTACCAGGGCGAGTCCAATGCGAGTCGGCCTGTCCAGTACCGCACTCTGTTGCCGACCCTGATCACCGACTGGCGCACACGTTTCGGCGCAGGTGATTTTACATTCCTCATCGTCCAGCTCGCGAATTTCATGATGCGTGCCGAGACTCCCAAGGAAAGCTCATGGGCGGAATTGCGCGAAGCCCAGACCCTTACCACGACAAAGCTGCCAAAGGTCGGTCAGGCTCTTGCCATTGACATCGGCGACGCCAAGGACATACACCCCCGCAACAAGCAGGATGTCGGACGGCGTCTGGGGCTTGCCGCTGAAGCCATCGCCTATGACAGGAAAGTCGTTTATTCCGGTCCGGTCTTCAAGAGCATGCAGGTGACGGACGGCAAGGCGGAGCTGAGCTTCACCAGCATCGACGGCGGTCTCAAAGTCAAGGGAGACGCACTTAAGGGATTCGCAGTCTGCGGAGCGGATAAGAAATATGTCTGGGCCAATGCGCAGATCAAAGGGGACAAAGTGATCGTTTCCGCGGCTGAAGTTCCTCAGCCTGTGGCGGTGCGCTATGCCTGGGGCGACAATCCGGAATGCAACCTGGTCAACGGCGCCGACCTGCCCGCCGTCCCGTTCCGCACGGATCGTCCGTAAGGAGCGCCAGAAAATTTTGTCGGCTTAAGGTTATTGAATATCCAATATCCAACACGGAATATCCAATGACCAAGTTAAGATTATTCTGAATTCAATTCCGATGGAAATTGGAAATTGAGTGTTGGATATTCAGAATTGCGGATTTTGGCCGCCTGATTTAATAAAAAGAATGTGGTACAGGCGTCTCGCCTGTTCTTAGTTCTTTCTTAAAACACAGGCGAGACGACTGTACCACATTACATTAAAGGATTTGGATAAGTCACTTAAGTTCATGTTGAAAATATAAAAAAGGAGACTGCGATGACAAAATTTTCACGCAAATGGGTTCTCGGAGGAAAGTCGCTAATGACCGTGGCGGCACTGCTCGGATTGGGCGGAGTCGCGTCGGCGGATGTAAAACTGCCGTCGGTTATCGGCGAGCACATGGTTCTGCAGCAGGGCATGCCTGCTCCGGTCTGGGGCAAGGCTGATCCCGGCGAGGCGGTCACTGTCGCTTTTGCAGGCCAGACAAAGAAGACAGTAGCCGGTGCCGACGGACGCTGGATTGTGAAGTTGGACGCGCTGAAGGCGACCCCGGATCAGAAAGGTCAGGCCATGACAGTCACCGGGAAAAACACGATCACACTGCAGGACGTGCTGATCGGCGAGACCTGGATCTGTTCCGGACAGTCCAACATGCAGTTTCCGCTCAGCGGATCCCTGAATTCCAAGGAGGAGATCGCCGCCGCCAATTTTCCGATGATGCGCCTTTTCACCGTGCCCAACAAGACAGCTTTCGTACCGCAGGATGACTGCGATGCCAAATGGGTGCTCTGCTCCCCTGAAACGGCAAACGGTTTCTCAGCGGTCGGATATTTCTTCGGACGCCATCTGTATCAGACAATGAAGCTGCCGGTCGGCCTCATCAACACCTCCTGGGGCGGCACGATCGCCGAGACATGGGTCAGCGCCGAGGCGTTGAGGAAGGACCTTCCGGAATTCATCCCCGACCTTGAAAAGGCTCTCAACCCGAATGAATCTTACAATAAGGCCATTGCCGATTACAAGAACAAGATGGTTGAATACGATGCCAACGTGGAGAAATTCTTCACCATGGAAGAAGACCTTTCGGGCGCTGCGAAAACCGCGGCTCCTGACTTCGACGACTCCTCATGGAAAACCATGAATCTGCCGGGCAATTGGGAGATTCGCGGCCTCCCTGATCTCGACGGGATTGTCTGGTTCCGCAAGACACTTGAAATACCGGCCGCATGGGCGGGCAAGGACATTGTCCTGCGCCCCGGCCCCATCGACGAAGTGGAGGTTTCATGGTTCAACGGCGTCCAGGTCGGTGCCCGCGGCAAAAGCCGGACACATGATGTCCAGTACTGGAACCAGACCAGGGACTACCGCGTTCCGGGCAAGCTGGTCAAGGCCGGAAAGAATGTGATGGCGGTTCGGGTGAGCGACTCTAACGGACAGGGAGGTTTCTGGGGCGCTCCTGCGGAAAGCATGGTGGTTGAACTGGCTGACGCTTCTGATAAGACACAGCTGTCGCTGGCTGGAGACTGGAAATATTTTGTCGAGTATAAGCTCCCTGTGCGGCCGTCCAATCCCGACACGCCAAACCGCCCCAGCCTCCTCTTCAATGCAATGATCAATCCGCTGATCCCGTTCGCGCTCCGCGGCGCAATCTGGTATCA
>JBAZRS010000370.1:0-5909 GCA_041662825.1 Victivallales bacterium
TATTTTTGCAGATCCTCCCTATGCCGAGTCGGAAGAATTGCTGAGAAAGCTTCTTTCAGATGCGAAATTCGCAGAATGGGCTGCAAACTCGCTGCTCGTCTGGGAGCTTCCGGGCAGCCGCAGGCTTGAAGTAATTAACGGCATATTATCCGAATCCGGATTGTGGAAATCAGTGAAGAGGCGCAGTTTTGGGGAAACAGAATTCCTGTTTTTGAAAACAACAACATGATGTGGCAGGGCAGGATAGACTTATGATGTACAAAATCGAAATTTATGTGCCGATGACCCATCTTGAAAAGGTGAAGACCGCGATTTTCTCTGCCGGAGCGGGAAAGATAGGCGATTATGACTGTTGCTCCTGGCAGACGGCCGGCACCGGACAGTTCCGTCCGCTTGATGGCAGCAAACCCTTTATCGGCGAAAAGGGCAGAATCGAGACTGTTCAGGAATATAAAGTTGAAATGGTCTGTGATTCAAAATATATCAACAAGGTGATGGAGGCTTTAAAAGAATCCCATCCTTATGAAACTCCGGCTTACCAGTACTGGGAAATCAAATCGCAATAGAAGGGTTATTCATGTTCATAAAGTTGTTGTTCAGCGATCCGAATACTTACCTTATGTGGGTGACACTGGTTGTTTTTTCCATATGCTGCCACGAATATTTTCATGCAAGGGTGGCATTATGGCAGGGTGACAGCACCGCCGCAGATCAGGGACATCTCACCATAAATCCAATGAAACAGATGGGGCTGTTTGCAATTATAATGCTAATGGTGATTGGAATTTCATGGGGTCAGGTTCCCGTCAACCCGTCAAGGATGAGGCACAGGTACAGCAATGCTCTTGTCTCATTTGCGGGTCCTTTCATGAATCTTGCGCTCTTTTTAGCCTTTGCAATAGGGGCCTCGTTTGTCGCCATGTTTAATCCCCATGTTGCCCATAGCAGCGGCGGTCCTGAATTCGGTGCGATGATGCTTTTATCTCTGGGGGCAGCATTGAACATAGTTCTTTTCATATTCAACATGCTTCCTATTCCGATACTTGACGGGTTCAATGTGTTTTCCTATTTCTTCCCGGGAATACATAACGTCAATCCTGAACTCAAAAATGGGATATCGATTGTCCTTTTCATTGTTGTCTTCATTTATTTTGATATTATATGGAAGTTGGGTTTTCTCATTACAAACAGCACGGTCCATATGATCGGGATTGTTCTCAAAACTGTAACCTGAGCCAATTGCACATGCAGGAAGAAAAAGTCTGGTCGGTTTCCGAAGTGAACGCCTCCCTCAGGGAAGTCATAGAGGGTTGTTTTACCCCGTTCTGGCTCGAAGCGGAAATCGGAAATCTGAGCATTCATCGCTCAGGACATGTCTATATGACCGTTAAAGACGAAAAGACTCAGTTGAAAGCCGCTTATTTCGGAGGTGCGGCACAGGCGAAGAAACTGGATCTCGCCGTCGGATCTAAAATTGAGATTTTCGGAAGGCTTTCTGTTTATGAGGCCAGGGGGGAATATCAGTTTATAATTAAAACTGTACGTCCCCTGGGGGTCGGAGATCTCCAGAGACGCTTTGAGGAGCTAAAAAGTAAACTTGCGGCGGAGGGCCTTTTCGATGAATCAAGGAAAAAGCCTATTCCCCTTCTCCCTCGCAAGATAGGAATAGTGACTTCACCGGACGGAGCCGCCATACGCGATATCCTCCAGATTATAAGCAGGCGCTTCCCGAATCTGAACATAAGGATTTATCCGGCTGCGGTCCAGGGCAAGGGAGCCGAGAAAGAGCTTGCCAGGGGCATACGCTTCTTCAATGAAAAAAGCATGGTTGATGTGATAATCATAACACGTGGCGGAGGCAGTCTTGAAGATCTCTGGCCTTTTAACGAAGAGATCCTGGCGCGCGAGATAACGGCAAGTAAAATCCCCGTCATAAGCGCCGTCGGACACGAGATTGATTTCACAATTTGCGATTTTGTATCCGATCTCCGTGTCCCCACCCCTTCTTCGGCGGCCGAGCTTGTCATAGGGAAGCAGGAGGAGTTTGCGGAGATGATTTCAGACTACAGGAGGAGGTTGAAGTCTTCCATTGAAATAACGGTTGAAAGATTCAAACGCCGCTTCCAGAACGCCTCCCAAAGCTATGTCTTCAAGGAACCCCTTCATTTGATAAGGGAACGGCAGCAGAGAGTAGATGAACTGTCACGCAGGATGGAGAGTCTTTTCATTCTCTACAGGGAAAAGTTGAAATCCAGGACTTCCGACCTTAAAAGCAGGCTTAAAAACCTGAATCCCGAGTCCGTTCTGCAGAGGGGTTACGCGATTATAACCGACAGCATGACGGGAACCGTGGTAACGGGTCCGGACGTTGATGAAGGAGCTCTGCTT
The DNA here is from genome assembly GCA_041662825.1 of Victivallales bacterium. Lineage (GTDB taxonomy): Bacteria > Verrucomicrobiota > Lentisphaeria > Victivallales > GWF2-50-93 > GWF2-50-93. Next base: position 2,389 of record JBAZRS010000370.1, read on the forward strand.
GATGCGAAGTTCGCAAAGGGGATTCTGCAGGTGAAGGCGATGGGGAGAAAATAAAATTTCCGTTGAAAATTTTAAAATAAGTATTACCTTATCTTAAATAAGTAAGGAGTAATTATGAATCTTAGCAGGGTCACGGTTAAAGGACAAACAACAATTCCTGTTCAAATAAGAAGATTCCTTGGCATATCTCCTCACGACTTGGTTAGTTTCAATATTTCAGAAGGTAAAGTTTTTTTAAATCCGGCAAAGAAGACAATTCTTGACTTCAAGGCGGCTTTTAAAGCAGATAAAAAATATGTTGATTATGAGACTGTGCGTGAAAAAGTGAAGCTCAGGGTGGCGGAAAAGATTTCAGGATTGTCAAAATGAAGGAAATATACGTAGATGCGAATGTTTTTCTGAGGTTTGTTTTGTGGGATCCTCCGGAACTTGCAGGAGAAGCTGAAAAATTCTTTAGAAATTCCATTGAAGGCCGAGAAAAACTGGTAACATCTGATCTTGTAATAGCCGAGATTGTCTGGACTCTTGAATCTTTCTACGAGAAATCAAAATCTCAAATTGCTGAATTTGTCCAGGGAATTCTTTCAACGCCTAATTTGACAGTGGAAAATGCCGATCTTGTGGCTGTGGCTGTAAAGATTTATGAAGAGAAAAATGTGGATTTCATAGATGCCTATTCTTATGCTTACATGAAAAAGCACAAGATTTCCGGAATTAAGACTTTTGACAGGAAGCATTTCAAGAGATTTCCGGATATTGAAATGACATAGTTTGTAAAAATTTTCATTTTGTGAAAATTTTACTTCTTCTTCCCGAAATCAGGATCAATCTTCACAAGACCTACCGCGATGAAGCAGGGGATTATGCAGAGGAAGACCCAGATAAAAAAGTTCGGGTAGCCTATAAGGCTCTGGAGCCATCCGCTCCACATACCCGGTATCATCATGCCGAGCGCCATGAATCCTGTCATTATCGCATAATGTGCGGTTTTATATTCGCTGTCCTCCACGAAATAGACCATGAACAGCATGTATGCCGCAAATCCGAATCCGTAGCCTAGCTGTTCAAGTGCCACACATGCTGTGATGACCGTAAAATTTTCCGGGAGGCACATGCTCATATAGACATAAAGCAGGTGAGGTAAATTTATTGAAAGGGCCATCCACCATATCCATTTTTTCAGTCCGTGTCTGGCCGCCAGCATTCCTCCTATGATCCCGCCTATAGTAAGCATCAATATGCCGAACGTCCCGTAGGCAAGGCCGACCTGGCCTGTGGTGATGTTCAATCCTTCCATCTCCCTGGAATCGAGCATGAACGGAGACGCGAGTTTAAGCAGCTGTGATTCGCCAAGGCGGTAAAAAAGAAGGAAAAGCAAGGCGGCAACGACGCCATCCTTCTGGAAAAAGCTTAAAAACGGCCTGAAGAATTCAGAGATCAGCTTACCTTGCAGGCCATGTCCCCCAGGCTTGTCGGTTTCAGGAAAGGGAAGCATGAAGAAATGGTAGGTGCTGAACAGACCGAAAGCAATTGCTATGATAATGAATACAATGCTCCATGATAGCCTTATATTGCCGGACACAGCCACGAATTCAGCGCTGGCGGCTGTTTTAAGCTGAGGATCCAGCTTTATTACGGACATTAAAGGCCTGTCCCAGTTCTCAGATGTGAATTCCTTCCTGACACCTTCAATTACCTTTATGCTTTTATCACCTTTCTTCTGTCCGAAATTAACGACAATCCTGCTGCCTTCTTCTGGTTTCCTGTTGAGTCCGATATAGGCTATCCCGATGTTCCCCTCTTCGTTTTTAACTTCTGACTTTTTTTTGCCGAAATTCTTCGTGATTACGTTTTCTAGAGGCCGGGTTATATTTGATTTCCACCAACCCGCGGATGCTCCTTTGTTTTTTATATCTTCTTTCTTCTCGTTAAGACCGTTCCATTCCTTGGCTTTGCATACAATTCTCGAGACTTCATTTTTACTGCAGGTTTGGATGGGTATTTTAACATTGTCGCCAGAAAAACTGCATAGTTTCAATGGACCGCCCTCATCCAGTTTGAAAATCATATTTTCAGGCTCAGGGAAAACGGATTGAATTACTGCGGAATTCTCCTGAACTGAAGACGTAACGTTAATTTTGACGGATCCGAGCCCAGTGTTGCTTTCGATAAAACCGGCCAGCATGACAAGAAGACCCTGGCCGGTCAGCATTGAAAGCCGGTAGAAGGTGCTGCGGATGCCGACAAACCAGGCCTGCTGATGCGTGTCGAGCCCGAGAATGTAGAATCCGTCGGCCGCTATGTCGTGAGTCGCCGAATTGAAGGCTATCAGCCAGAGGAGCACAAGTGAATACCTGAAAAAGTCCGGGGCGGGGATTGTCAGCGCGACACATGCGAAAGCCGCGCCTATGACCAGTTGCATAAGGTATATCCAGCGCCGTTTTGTGCCGAAAATCTCAACAAGCGGGCTCCATAGCGGTTTGATGACCCATGGCAGGTAGAGCCAGCTGGTGTAGAGGGCGATGTCGGTGTTTGATATGCCAAGACGTTTGTACATTATCACCGAAACGGTCATTGCAACGACATACGGAATGCCTTCGGCATAATACAGACTCGGCACCCAGAACCAGGGGGATCTTGTCATTTTTGATTTTTGATTGCCTGTTTCCAATTATTTATATCCAATTCGGCAAAGAGGCTGGAAAGCCTGTCTAACTGTCATTTACTTTTACGCGGCATATGCTAATTTCTAGAGGGCCAATTTAGCCAGGACAAAATACATTTGTGGAAACAATTTAAAAGCCGGAGACTTTGATTTGAAAGAAAAATTATATTGCGTCAAAACCTTTGATAAGTCAAAAAATCCTGAAATTGGCGAAAAGATTCTGCTGGATTCGGGTCTTGTGTTCAGCACTTGGATGGATGTGGAAAGAAGAAGCATTGAATATGTCGTCTATGCCGACGATTTGAAAAAAGCCCTGGAAACCGCTTTGGACATAAACAGGATCAGGGAAAAGTTTAAAAATGAGATCAGGCTTACCAAGCCGGTTCTGGATGTTTTAAAAAAGGAGGATTGGGCAGAAGCCTGGAAGAAGCATTTTAAAGTACAGCATGTCACAAAACGGGTTGTGATAAAACCGACATGGCTTAAATATAAGGGAAAAAAGGGCGAAGTGGTGATAGAACTTGATCCGGGCATGAGTTTTGGAACAGGCAAGCATGCAACCACCCGTTTCTGCCTTAAAATGCTGGACAAGGTTTCAAAACAGTCAAAAAGAACAGGGATGTCAATTCTTGATGCAGGCTGCGGCTCTGGGATACTCTCAATAGCGGCTGTCAAACTCGGGTTTCATCCCGTAATGGCTTTTGACATTGACCCTGAATCGGTGATTATAGCAAAGGAGAATCTTGCACTGAATAAGCTTTCAGCGGTTGATGCGAAAATATTTGAAGCCGAATTGTCGGAACTGAATCCGAGGGTCAAATTCGATGTTATCACGGCCAATATAATTTCGGGAGTA
>JBAZRS010000371.1:0-5908 GCA_041662825.1 Victivallales bacterium
CTGAGCTTTTCCGACATTGCATCCGACGAGAGGACGGCCTCCATGTTTTCCTTGACAAAATCCACGATGACTTTTCTGATCGCCGACGGGTCGACCGGGGACATGACGGCGTCCTTTGCCCTTGCCGCCACAGGTTCAAATGCGCCGGTGGTGAGGTTGTAAACCAGGAGATATGACTTGTCGGAATTAATTATGGTGCTTATGGCGCTCAATATTCTCGGGCAGAGCTCGGCTTCATTGAAGATCGCCGCAATGAGGTTCTGGAACTTGTATATGGCGGAAAGGCGCTTGTTCTCCTCCCTGGCAATCCTCATGGGATCGACCTGCACCGGTGCCGGACGCTTCTCCAGGCCCACGGACGATGCCAGTGTTTCGGGCTGGATCCTGTAAGAGACGAAAGGTATCGAGAACGACTGGGTTTCATCCCGGGCCGCATAGAGGTTGTAAAGCTCGAATATGGTATTGCCGATCCTTACGGAAGTCCTGAGCGGAAGCAGCACCCTCTTGTTGACTTTCTGCCCCACCATCCATGTCCCGTTGGTGCTGTTGAAATCCTCGACATACCAGTTGCCGCCTTCATATGAGAGCCGGCAGTGAACCCTTGATATCAGCGTGTCGTGAACCTGGAAATCCGCTTCGGCGGCGCGGCCTATGGTTATTACAGGGGTCTTCACAGGGAACTCAGTCCCCTTCATGGAACCGCCCACGACTTTAACGACCACATCGCTGTATCCGGTGGAGATTTTTTGTGAGGCAGAATTTGCCATATTTTTCAGTCTATCCCTTTAATCTTAATTTCCGGAATATATTACCGCAAGCGCCAATTATCCAAATTTAAAACTAATTTAATGGTTAATTAAGGCTTCTAATTGAAATATCCCTGTCAACCATTGAGATAAGCAGCGCACCCATATCGTTCAGGCATTTCCCGGATTCGGGCCACCTGATGTCGAGATAGGTATCCGAAAATGCGGCGGCGTCGCAGATCCTGAGGAAAACCGGCAGTCTGGTTTCATGCACTGAAAACCCGTTTTCAGCAAGGAATGCTGCATAGAGTTTTTCCGAAAGATCAGAGATTTCGGTTATCCCCGTCGCACAGGCGCTGAAACACGGAAGCAGGGCGAGTTCGGTAATGGGCCTGTCAAGCGCATAAAAACGCGCCGCCTCGAAAAAGCTGATATCTATCTTCACAGCCGGAACAGCCTGCTGACATTTTTGACAGAAAGAATGTTCGCCGAAGCAAGCACCCTCGAATCGGGGGAAAGGGAAAAAATAATTTCATCAGTTTTGACGCACCATGGGCTGCCCGACTTGATCAGAGGCATGTTGAATTCCGAGGTTTTGAACTCGAAATTCTTCCCCCTGTAATAGCGGGCAAGCTCAATTATGAGGGTCGGGGAGCTTTTGTCTATCTTGAGCATGTCGCAGGAAGAAACGACTTTCCGGACTATTGAGTCGAGTTCGTCCCCATCGACAGCGAGATGCTTGCAGACTATTCCCGAGACAAGCGAGAGATCGGGCTTTATGTCGATTTTCTGGATTTTGTTCTGACTGATGAAGTTCCGGGCTATTTCCGGATGGCCGGCATCCTCCAGCATCCTCACCACGAAACTGTTGATCTCGGAGATTGCGAAGACCTGTTCCCCGGATGATATTTTCTTCAGGACATACTCCACCGAAAGCGTAACGTCCTCGGCAAGCGTGCTGTCGTTTATCCCGCAGGAAAGGCAGCTCTTGTAGATGCGGGACTGAAGTTCGTCGAACTCGAAGCTTCTCCGTGTACCGTCCTCGCAGACGACAATTACAGCAGAACTTGACAACTGTATCATTTCTGTTCCAGCTTCCTGACTTCTGTTACAAACTGTTCCACATCCTTGAACCTGCGGTAAACCGAGGCGAACCTGACATATGCGACTTCATCGAGTTCCTTCAGCGCATCCATGACCCTCTTGCCAATTTCAGCGCTGGAGATCTCCCGGTCGAAGTCCTTCTCGATGTCAGTCACTATATTGTCGACCACCCTGTCGACGTCTTCCGGGTTGACCGGCCTCTTTTCACAGGCCTTCGCTATTCCGGAACGGAGCTTGTCCCTCTCGAAGTCCTCCCTGATGCTGCCCTTTTTCTTAACCACTTTCAGTTCGGCGTGGATGATGGTCTCATATGTGGTGAAACGGTGCTGGCATTTGAGGCACTCCCGTCTCCTGCGAACGCCTTCGCCTTCCCTGGTTATGCGGGAATCAACAACTTTATCGTCCAGACAGCTGCAGTGGGGACAACGCATTATGCACCGTTAAGGGTAATTATTTTTTCAAGCCTTAAAAGTAAGTCCGATTCGCGTAAATTCAAGAACCTGCGCGGAGGAAGCGGAAACTTGGTGTCGGGTATCAGGTGTCAGTGTTCAGGGAAGGAGGTATTTCCAGACACCAGCCAGCTGGTCACGTTGAAATTTCTTATAGCTCCGGCGGTTAATCAGCTTGCGTTAACTTGAAGGCTCCGAGAGCTCCAGACATGCAATATGATTATCCGCCGAGGCTATAAGATGAAGAATTTCTGAGGATCTGGATTATTTTCAACCATGAAGTCTTTGCTTGACTCCACTAAACTTTGTCGCGAGCTTTGTCCTGAGCTTTGTCGGAGAAGAATGCAAAAGGGAAAGGGAATCGACGAAGCTCGCGACAAAGCTCACGACAAAGATTGATACTATAGATCCGCCGAACCAATAATTTTCAGTTCAGAGTGAGCCATATCCTGCCGCTCTTCGAATGATGCAGTTTCAGGGGAATTTCGAATGCCTTTAGCAGAATTTCATCCGTGAGTATTTCCTTTCTCGGGCCTGCCGCCAGGATTCCCCCGTCCTTGAGCACCAGTCCCATGTTGAACACCGGCAGTATCTCCTCTATCCGCTGCGTGATGAAAAGCACGGACGGGGAATCAGGCTTCCTGACGAACGCATCGACCGATTCCAACAGAAACTCCCGGCTCTTCATGTCAAGATGCACGCACGCCTCGTCGAGTATCATTATCGCAGGGCTTGTCATCATCGATCTGGCGATGAGCACTTTTATCTGCTCGCCCGAAGAGAGGAATTCAAAGGGGCGCTCTGCGAACTTCGCAGAATCCAGCGAGTCCATTGTCTCCAACGCCTTTCTCCTCTCTTTTGACGAGACTTTCCTGTAGAGTCCGACAGTGCAGTCGATCCCGGAGAGTACGACCTCTATTGAAGTCCAGCGCGCTGAAGTCCAGTTCTGCAGGAACGGGCTTATCCAGGCGATCTTTTTGCGGACTTCGAAGATGTCACAGTTCCCGTACCTGTTTCCGAGGACGGATATTTCAGCGCCGAACTTCGGCCAGGCCAAGCCGAGCAGCATCTTTGTGAGGGTCGTCTTGCCGGCACCGTTGGCGCCTAGGATGAACCAGTTGTCACCCCGTCTGACCTCCCAGTTGATGTCCCGGAGTATCTCGCGCCCCCCGAGCATCAGGCTCGCGTTCCTTATTGAAATTATTTTTTCGTTTTGCATCCGACTAAGGTAATGCAGACATTCCAGTCTGCAATTTCCGAATTGCAATGTGATGCTCTTATAATGTACAGTCGGGACAATCCGTAAATTTCGAAATCAGTCTCCCCCCATTGTCAAAATACTAGACTGAAAGTTATGCAATAGAGGTAATTGCAAAACTATGAATTCAGGAGTCAGAATACAGGAGACAGAATTGAATTTGAACTCAAATTCGGTTTTATTCTGAATCCTGACTTCTGAATTCTGACTACTTTTGAAATTGGCTCGGTTCTTTGATAAATTGCAAATACATGTTAATATATACCTGAACATGTACATATAAGGAGAATAGTACTGATGCAAACTGCAACTCTGCACATAAAGGTGAGTCCTGAATTTGCCGGTTCGCTGAAGAAAATCGCATCAAAGAGAGGTGAATCCGTCGGGGAAATAGTCAGGCAAGCCGTTGTCGCGTCGTTTCAGACGGAAATGTCAGGTCTGCCGCTGCACCAGAAACAGGCTTTGTCAGCTTATTCTGGCGGATTCATAAGCATTGGCAGATTATCTGAAATTCTGGGCAAAGACGTAATGAGCGCCAGGAAATGGCTCAATGATCATGACATCAAACAGAACACCTCCTTCTCCAGGGAAGATTCGGAAAATGCCTGACACTGAATACATCTTTGACACTGTCTCAATAAGCAATTTCGCATTGGCGGGAGCTCTCGATCTGATTGTTCGAAGATATTTCGGAAATATGTTTGTGACCTCAGAAGTGCATGATGAAATCCTTGAAGGCATTGCCGGCGGACACTGGAAGTTGGAAGAAATCGAAACCCTTCTGGACAGAGGAGCTGTAAAGCTCATTCATCTGGATCGGAAGGAGCATGAGCTTTACAAGATTCATCTCACGTCTCTCGGACGCGGAAAGGCTTCCTGCATTTCTGTCGCATTCCACAGGAAAATGGTGTTTGCCAGCGACGACAGGGCGGCAAGGCTTGCCGCCAGGGAAATAAAAATTAGGATAACAGGTACGGTGGGGATATTGAAAGCGGCAGTCTCTTCCGGGCAGCTCTTGCTTTCCCAAGCGGACGACATACTGGCGAAAATGATTGCCGAGGGATTTTATTCACCGGTCAACAGCATATCGCAAATCGAATAAAGGGAACCTCAAATAAAACAGTTGCTTTTTCCCTGCGGAAAAAATGCACCTGTCGCTGCGCTGGGATGCCGGGATCGCTGACCGTCTGGTCGGCCCTTAATAACAGCCAAGCAGACGCTTGGCGTTCCCAGCTCAAGAAAGTCTGACGCATTACGCCGCAAATTGAGAAAACGGCTCTGAACCTTGATTCTTCCTTCTCTCCGGATTATCTTCCAGATATTATGGAAAGCACTAGGACTTCAGAAACATACGGTGCAGTTCCCGACATGGTGCGGGAGATATTGCAGCGCGACCATCCCGGAGAGGAAACAATAATAGCCTTATCCTCCGACATTGCCGGACACCGCCACTACGGCGCCGAATGGCTTGTCGTCACAAATAAGACTGTCCTTGTCTATTGCAGCGGAGAAAAAGGAGATGCCGTTCCCTGTCACGACATTCCCCTCGCTTCGCTGAAAAAGGCCAAGATATCCCCGCACGTGGGAATAATGTCGATCCTCGTTGAACCGAAGATCGGCTCACCGTTCAAGATCATTTCATTCTCCCAGGTCCTCAACCCTTTCTTCGCCCATGCCGCCGAGGACATCTCGCGGCTTGTCAACAATGAACAGGTTTCTGACAAGTCCGCCCTGACCGGCAAAGTCTGCCCTTCATGCAGAAAACCCATACCCGAGGAGCTCAACAAGTGCCCGAGATGCACCGACCGCAAGGGGACTCTCCTGCGAATTTCGCAGTTCGCGGGGGCATACAAAAGGACTTTGATACTGATTCTCCTGACAATGACTGCGGGTACGGGTTTCGGACTTATCACGCCGTACATGAGCAAGCTGTTCATCGAAGTCATCCTCAAGCCGGATCCCGTGACCGGGGAATTTGTCAATAAATCATGGATCGGTCCGGCCGCGCTGATTTTGTTGGCCGCATACGCCTTGCAGCTCTTCCTCAGCGGAATACAGGAGTGGCTGTCCGGGATTCTCGGATTCAAGACCGTCGCCGACGTCCGCCAGTGCATCTACGAGAAACTGCAGGAGCTGTCCCTGGGGTTCTTCGACAAGCACCAGACAGGGGCGCTGCTGGCGAGGGTCAACCAGGACACGCAGGAGATGCAACGCCTGCTCGTGGACTTTATTCCGATAACGATAGAGTCCATCCTGATGTTTTTTGGAATCGGGATCTTCCTTTTCATCCTCAGCTGGCAGCTGACGTTGTTCGTGCTGATTCCGGTCTTCATGATAGTCATCTTCGTAAA
>JBAZRS010000372.1:0-5884 GCA_041662825.1 Victivallales bacterium
CGGCCCTGAGCAGCGTTGTGCCGAGTGTCTGTGTTTTATTCTCCCAATTGAAAAGTCCGAACACGTTGCGTTGCACTCCGGATTTTTCATCGGTGAGGAGCCAGACGTACGGCAGGAAGTTGTCGAGATAGTCTACCGGACGCGTAACTGCATCGTGGGATTCCATGGTACGCTTGAGAATCTCAATTCGTTCCTGAGGCAGGTTGGGAAGCCAGTCGCTGAGCAGGAAAAACTGTCCGGTCAAGGCTGAAAACGAGGTTGTCAATTGCGCCATTCCCGGAGAAACTGCGCCGTTGGCGCCTTTGTCGGCGGCTGAGGCTGAGTCGGAGGCGCGCACCTTGGCGGGATCAGGATCGTTCCACCAGACGCGCCCGTTGAGGAAATAGAGCCGGGAAGCGCGGATAGGCCCGGTCTTGACGCCCAGCTTGTCATGGTTGAAATCAGGACCGATGCGCATGGCGTCCACCAGCCCGAACGATCCGCCGAAGGAACGCATGTTCTGGCTGACGGCGCAACCGGAGAAGAAAACATCGTCGCCAGCGTTTTGACGGAGCAGTTTCAGCCCGTCCCGATAGGCTTCAATTTGGGTTTTCGAAGGATCTCGGAAGGGGGCGACGTTGCTCATGTTGTCATCCTTGTATCCGTCATTGATGTACGCGAGTTCCGTAGCGGTTCCGGTCCATAGGCCGTCCATCTTGTAGTATTTCACACCCCATTCCCGGAAACGCCTTGCAAGCATGGCGAGGTGCTGTTTCACGGCTGGATGGGTAAGATCGAGACAGGTGCCCCCGAAAGATTTTGTTTTCATCGGCGTGCCGTCAGCCCATCTGGCAAACCATTCCTGCCGGTCTTCCCATGCAGGGTCGGCATGGTTGCGTCCGAACGGCAGCCACCAGAGGCCGAGGGTCAGTCCCAGTTTTTCCAGTTCCGACGCCACAGGAGCGATCCCGTGGGGATATGGGCCGTCCGGGCGAACATGTTCGAAACCGCGCGTCGGACCGTCAAGCTTCGGCCCGTCCTGCCACCAGTCGTCAATTTGCAGCACTGTCAATCCGTATGATTTTAAATCACCTTCAATAAACCGTGCAAGTTCGACGGTTGACTTTTCATCACCGGCGCCTCCGTGCTCTTCTGAATACCAGGTGCAATACACCGCCGAACGGGGACGCAGCTTGATTTCATATTGCCTCTTTATGGTATCGGCAAATTTTTCCAGACCTATTCTTGCATCGTCGAAGAATCCAATTGCAAATGTCTCAAGTGTCGCCGACTTGCCAGCAGGAATGCGAAGATGACCGTAATCTATTTGCGCACTGAATTCAACTTTATCATTTTTCACGGAAGAGAATACAACTCCACTTCCGCGGTCTTGCGTAATCCAGCCGGCAACAACACCGCGTCTGTTTTCTGGAACGGCACAAGCAAGGAAGACATAGCTTCCGGGATTCTGATCCGCAGGCAGCAGACCGCCGGTACCGAGGGTGCGGAGGACAGTGGCAGGTTCACCGAGATCGAGTTCAAAAAATAGCGGAACGCTCTTCTGAAGCTCCAATTCGGAGGCGCTACTGTTCTTTATTGTTTTCCGTACGACAACAAATTGAAGTTTCCGATAAACCTCCAGTGAAACGGAATTGCCGTCAGCCTGGTGAATGACGATTTTTCGTCCGGTTCCGAAAATCGGGTTTCGTGCGGATAAAGCTCTTACATCTCCACCTCCGCCTTCAATCCGGCAATCCTTAACAAATGTGAGACCTTTGCCCTTTTCGGTCAATGAGACGGTATTGTCAACCCGATCATAAGTAACGCGCAGGGTTTCGTTTTCGATTTCCAGAGATTTGGTTTTTCGTATATGTTTTTTATATTTGCTTTTCACTACCACCTTTTCAAAAGTTGGTGTTAACGGCTGTTAGCCCCTTACAATTTATTTTGTCGAATGTCCCTGCCTGGGAACGCCAAGCGTCTGCTTGGCTGTTATTAAGAGCCGACCAGACGGTCGGCGATCCCGGCATTCCAATACTCTCTGTGGATGCATTTCTTCCGCAGGGAAAAACCTAGTCTCTTTATTTCACAGTTCTATGTCTTGAGCGTATGTAAAATCCGAAATTCGACCATGTCCCTCGTAGCCCTTCGGGCGAAGTGGGATATTCGGATTTCGAGTTTGGGCTGCGGACAAAGCCGCCTTAGCATATGTCTATCCTCGTTTAATTACTTTGAATGAAAACTATTAGGTTATATGAACACTATATTCCGTTTTAAATCCTTCTCTATGGAATTTATCGCCAAAATACATGGATTATCCCGTCAAGAGGTGCCCGATTCTTTCAAGCGACCAAAAGAGTATGCATACATATTGCAATTACAATTTGAAATATGTACGCGCATCCTTCGTGGTTTTCAAACTCTCTCCTTACTTTGAGAACTTCGGCAAGAGGCATATCAAGTCGCCCAAGATATATTTCACCAAAACTGGGTTTGCGTCATAACGAGATGCTGCTGCAAGACGTCCTGCGCGATGCGATGCGGAAGCAGCACAGACATTCCTGTCTGTGTATTTTGAGAGTCTGTCCCGTGTTTTGTCTTTTCTGGATGTAGAGTTGTCCTTCCCAGACAAGGGGAATTGGGATCTTCGCCGAGACGGCGAACCCTAAACCGGGAGAAGATGGAGGAAAAGAACACAGGCAAGATGTTTACCTGCCTATGGAGCCTGTCGGACTTAGAAATGGGCGTGACTGCGGGCGATTTTGCTTGTAGTAGCGCATGTTTGCGCGTTATTCTAGGTTTTCAGGTTCCAAAAAGAACGCTCGAACACGAGCTACTACCAGCATGAAATCCTAAGTCCGACAGGCTCCTATGGCAGCGCCTCCGGCGACCAGGGCCTGTGCGACATTATAAAATCTCCAAACTTGGTGGCTTTGCCTGCCCGGCGTACTGTCCTTCGCAGCTCGAAGAGCGAAGCAGGAAGCTCCTTGGCGAAGACGGGTGCCTCTGTGGTTAATCTTTTCTTATAAGGGCCTAATTAACGTACATCTGAAAACAGCCAAGCGGCTGGAATTGGGCCTTTCTTTAACCCTGGACCGGAAACGCCTAGGTAAGGGCTATTATCCCAATCTTTTGGTAAAATCTGGAATCCTCGATTGATTGTCTTGTCGCCCGGACGGAAATCCAAGAACAGGACTTCGAGCTTATGAGCACCCTTTGCCAGAGGCAGGCTCCAATTTCCAAAATTCTGCGTGCGTGTCGCAGGATACCATTCCTGTCCGTCTATCCACATTTGCAAATCGTAGCCTGTCTCGACCTTTATGTCGAACAGTTCCTGCGGTGCATGGAATGTATAAACTCCTGATTCCGGGATATCAATGTATCCATAATAGCGGAAAGCATAGGATCGATTGCTGTCTTCACGCACACTCGTGTCGAAAAGTCGGTCAGTATGTCCGGTCGATTTTGGTTTCAGCATTGGCATTTTGATGACCGAGATGGACCAGTCGTCCTCATAATAGGAGAAATCCACTCCCTGCTTGCGTTTATCCGAGTTCATCTTCATTGCCGGAAGGAGCCCCCCGGCCTTTTGTATGAACGCCTTCTGCACGATAGAGGCGAGAGTACCGTCAACAGTAGGGGGAACAGCTTTAATTCCCCTGCGGAAAGCCCGTGCGCGAATCCAGGAACTGTCGGTGATTTTGAAAGGTTTGACGTAGAGTGTCGAATCCAGTTCCGGTTCGCCTCCATTGACGGTGTAACGGATCTCCACATCAGGATTTTCATGGCGGAGGGTTATGTTTTGTTCGCCTACGAACACGTCTGCTTCCGGCAATATCTCAACCTGCAGCAGTGGACGGTAAATCGGAGCGAAGGTAAATGCGCCGGAGGCGTTGACCGAAAATTCAAAGTCGGCGGTCTTCAGTTCAGCCGACTTGCCCTGAAAGGAAAGTTCCTTGCAGTCCATTGACATACCTGTAAGAACGCCGGCGTTGTCGCGGCAGACCATGAGCATGGAGGCATTTGCAGAGAAACCTGCGGCTTCAAGTTTTTCCGATGAAATTGCACTGCGGTAGAATATGCGGATACCGTCTGGGAAAGTCACATCGAAGGAGGCTCCGCCGCCGGGAAGCTTTTCAAATTTCACACCTGCTCCTCCATTTCCTTTAAGGGATGGATATAACAGGCTTGCCACAATACCGTTTTTATCAAGATGGAATTCCGGTCCTGTAATGTAGGCGCTGCCGAATCTCGAATCATTCCCCTGTTCAACCTGACCTTTTCCTTCGCCGAGTAACAGTGGTGCCGTTCCGGAATGGAAAATCGCCAGATTGGGCAAATCCGGACTGGTGGTGCGGATAAGTCCGGCAGGACCGTCAACGGCAATCTGTTCTCTGGCATATCCGATCACCTTGGCAGTTTCAGCAGACTTTGCTGGATTGCCTTTTTCTGCGGCTTTCTGAGGCGGCTTTACCGTCGGTTTAAGCTCAATCTGCGGCTGGAAGCTCCAGCAGAGCTGATACTCGTGCGGTGTACGCGCATTCAAGCGGTCTGTTACAATCCAGGCCTTTGCCTTGCGCAGGAATATTATCTGCCTCTGATGGGTGACATCGTCAATGTAAACCACTGAATTGTCAGGATACATTTCCGTATGCGGAATACGCAGCGCAGCGTCGGCAAAGTCGAATTCCGCAGATGTATGCCAGCGGTTCTCCTGCGGTTCCAGCCAGGCGGAATGAGCCATCCATTTGCCGTAACTGCAGACTGACGGCTGCATGAGGATATAGCCCGGTGACACCCAATTATAGAAAGTTGCTGAGCTGATCTGTCTGCAACCGTCCACCAGCAGCGGCGACTCCCATCGGAAAAAGTTGAGCATAGGCTGTCCGTACGCCTGAACCGAAATGTTCTGGTTCTGCATCAGGTTCGCATTTTCCCCGGGTCTGAAATTATTGAAGTAGAGGAAAAGCCCGTCGGGCGCCCAGTTCTCACGCATGAAATAATAACCGCCGTACGGATAGGATTCGGAAACAAACCCGGGTTTTCCATCTCCAGCCTGCCCCCCCGACAGTGCGGAAATCACAAGTTTGTTGTCGGGTTCCTCAAGAGCTTCCGGTATTGATTTTGCCATAAAGGAGTTCGGGCCGAAGGTGGATTCGCGGAAATCCTTGGTCGCATCCTTATAGCCGGGCATCCAGCCGTTGGGAGCAAAATAACGTATCAGGTATTTCGCCATGCGGAGCTGATTCTCCTTCATCTCACGCATCCATTCCGCAGTAATCCAGGCAGGAGGATTGTCCATTGATGTCAGACGCTTATAATCCCCGCCGGGACAGGTTATGAAATTCTTATTGTAGTTTGGGGCGTAATCGATTCCAGTTCCGTCGGGATTCATGTAAATATGAGCGTAAGTTTCAAGAGAGCGCCGACGCTCCTTCAGCAGGTATTCCGCGCAATTCAGTTCGGGATAGTTCACATAATTGTCCAGCAGCAGGGAGCCGTACATGTGCATCACCCGGTTGGCGCCGGACTTGCGGGTAGAACGCACAATCGCCGACAGGTCACTGGTCCACGAATTGGTCAGAAACCTCACGAAAGTCGTGGCCGGCATATCCTTGTCGGCTTCCGGCGATTTGAGGATCATAAAGGAGAGATGCCCTATTGACGGCCCGCCCGCTCCAGCAGGGCCTACTGGAATTTTGATCCCGTCCCTGACCAGGTCGGTTCTGTAGTTAAGCAGGTAATCGTCAACATATCCGCACCACTGCTGCAGGTAGCGCACATCATGTTTTTCCAGATATGCCGCAAGAAGCGGTGTGAATACCATGTCCAGGTTGTTCGCATATGCCGCATATGAACGGTCAAAAGGCAGATGCCATGTCCCGCTCCAGAAACCGTCCGGCAT
>JBAZRS010000373.1:0-5867 GCA_041662825.1 Victivallales bacterium
CGTCGAAAACGCACGGGAACAGCCGCCCTCAACATGGCGATGGACATGCTTAGGGAAAAAATGATCACCGAGAAAGACGCCGTAACACGCGTTTCTCCCGACCAACTCGACGAACTCCTCCACCCGATCGTGGATCCGAAAGCGGAATCCAAGGTCAAGCCGATTGTCAAAGGGCTTCCTGCCGGTCCCGGCGGAGCCTGCGGCGAAATCGTCTTCACTTCCGAAGATGCCGTAGCAAAGGCGAAAAAAGGCGTAAAGACAATCCTCGTCCGCGAAGAGACGAATCCCGAGGACGTCGAAGGAATGCGCGCCGCCCAGGGTATTCTCACAGCGCGCGGCGGTATGACAAGTCATGCGGCACTCGTTTGCCGCGGCTGGGGCAAATGCTGTATCGTCGGTGCGTCCGATATCGACGTGAACGTCCATGCCAAGAGCATGAAGATAGGCAACCTGTCATTCAAGGCCGGCGACATCATCACCATGAACGGGACAAAGGGATATGCATATTCCGGCGCCCTCGACATGATGGAGGCCACTGAGAATCCGAGATTCAAGAAGTTCATGGACATTGTCGACAAATTCCGCGAACTCGGAGTCAGGACCAATGCCGACACACCCGAAGACGCCGCAATCGCGCGCAAATACGGTGCAGAAGGTATCGGACTCTTCCGTACCGAGCACATGTTCTACGGCATCGGGAGCGAGAAGCCCCTCTTCTACCTCCGCAAAATGATCCTCAGCAGCACTCTTGAAGAACGCAAGGAAGCCCTCAAGGAGCTTTATCCTTTCGTAAAGAAGGACATCAAGGCCACACTTGAAGCGATGAAAGGGCTGCCGGTCACATTCCGTCTCCTCGATCCTCCGCTTCATGAGTTCGTGCCCCAGGGCGAGGAAAAACAGAACGAGCTTGCAAAGGCCCTCGGCATCACACGCGACGCCATCCAGAAACGCGGCGAAAGCCTTCACGAGTCCAACCCGATGATGGGACACCGCGGTGTCCGTCTCGGTGTCAGCTATCCTGAAGTCAGCGAAATGCAGATCCGTGCAATCTTCGAATCCGCCCTTGAACTGAATAAGGAAAAGAAAATCGCATGCAAGCCTGAAATAATGGTTCCGGTGACATGCGATGTCAAGGAACTCAAACATCAGCGCGTACTCGTCGACAGGGTCGCCGCTGAAGTCTGCAAGAAATTCAATGTCAAGAAAATTGATTTCCTCTACGGCACAATGATTGAGATCCCCCGCGCCGCAATCCTCGCCGGCAAAATGGCGGAAGATGCGGACTTCTTCTCGTTCGGGACAAACGATCTGACACAGATGACATTCGGATTCAGCCGCGACGATATCGGCGGATTCATGAACGACTACCTTGATCAGAAAATACTCGACGTGGATCCCTTCCAGACGATTGACCAGGACGGCGTAGGCTTCCTGATCAAACACGCAGTTGTGGAAGGCCGCAAGACGAAATCGAAACTCAAAATCGGAATCTGCGGCGAACAGGGCGGCGAACCGAAGTCGGTCGCGTTCTGCTACAAGAACGGCCTGAACTACGTTTCATGCAGTCCGTTCCGCGTTCCAATCGCAAGACTCTCTGCCGCTCAGGCAGCCATCAAGGCAAAAGCCGCAAAGAAATAATCTCTGCGAACTTCGCAAGACACACAAAGGGCGCCTTAAACGGCGCCCTTTTTTTTATTGATATGTTATTTGGAGGTAAATCTGGCATTCCGACCCGAAACAGGATCTTGGGAGCGCAATCGGAGAGTGGGTGAAATTAACCAGCAAGGCACAGAGACACCAAGAGGAAGTTCGAAGACAGTGAATTTGAACATCGAACATTCAACATCCAACGTTGAACATCGAATATAAACATAAAGTGCATCGAAGTTTCAGGATACAGGTTTGCGAGCCTATTGTCTGAAACATAGACATTTTGGAATATTTTGCCACCTCGGCAAAAGGCATCTTCATTCGATGTTCAATGTTCGATGTTCAATGTTCACCTCCTCCAATCCCTGGGGGACATTCCGGTCTGCTTTCTGAAATGCCTGTTAAAACTTGAGAGTGTCGTGAACCCTGACTCGTGTGCTATCATGCTGACCGGCTTCCTGCTCTGCTTAAGTTCTGCGGACGCCATCGCGACACGAACCTGTATCAGGTACTGCAGCGGGGATTTTCCGAGCGCCTTCTCAAAGAGTCTCCTGAAATGAGTGCGACTCAATCCGCTGAGTTTAGCGAGTAAGCTTATGTTGAATCTTTCCGTATAATGATTGGCGATATAGGCAACGGCCTTCTGAATCCGCTGGAGCGTGTCGGGTTCGAAACATGAGCGTTCCTCTTTTTTCGGTCTGTTCTTCTTTCGGCCGAAAGCGGTCTTCAGTTCAGTCATCAGCAGGCAAAGCAGCGATGTAAGTCTTTCCCTTTTAAAAGGCTTCCTGTCTTGATGGACTTCGGCAATCTCTCTTACCGTCGAACAAATCCCGGGATGCATTGTCATCGAAACGATATTGTTGAAATCAGCTCCGGAAAGGTAATCTGTTTGGGCGATTTCGGAATTCGGAAACGAGGGATATAGGATTTTTTCAAGATTAACATAAATCCAGTACCAGTGACTGCTAGTGCCTTTTGTGCTCTGTGCAAGATGCATTTCCCTGTTTGTGATGATCGATGCATCCCCTGCATGGAACGGGAGGATCTTGTCCTCGACCACGAATATCCCGCTTCCGTCGATGCAAATTCCGAACTCGACGACATTGTGGGCATGGAGCGCTGTGATCTCCCTGTCATTTTGTTCAGAAAGACGAGAAACAACAAAAGAAAAATCTTCAGGAAGGGCTATTTCCATGTATCCGAAGTTGTACAATGGTCTTTTCTGCAATGTTTTTGGCATTTTAAGCATAGTTATATCAATATTATACCATAGTTTATGTGACACGGCAAGATTGTTTTAATTACTATGGAAGCAAGGGATATGACAGCAAAGGAAAATGCTCTTCGGATCATCCGATTTGACAGTCCGGAGCGAGTGCTGGGCGGCTGCCCAACACATGGTATCTCCTACCGGGGGTGCAATCACGAGGGTTATGAAGACGGCGGGCACCACCTTCCGGTCGGCTCAGTCTGGCGCGATATATGGGGAACGGAATGGCATCGTGAACACGACGGGGTGATGGGCTTTCCCCGTGGCAACCCTCTGGCTGATTTGCCGACTGCCTTCCAAGGTTACCAGTGGCCCGATCCAAATGACGAGCGACTCGTCCGTCAGATATATGAGCAAGCCAAAACGTGGCACCGCGACGAAACGTTCCTATGCGGTTCCCATCGGGACACATTGTGGGAGAAATGCTATATGCTGGTTGGGATGGAGAACGCCATGTGCTATTTCCATGCTGAACCGGAGGCAATGAGGGAGTTGCTCCACCGGATCATGGACTTTCAACTGGGTATCGCACAGCATTACCTGAACCTTGGCGTGGAAATGGTAGGCATGTCCGACGATCTGGGCACACAATGCGGTCTGCTTCTGTCTCCCGAGATGATCCGCGACTTCCTTCTTCCGGAATATGAAAGGCTTTTCTCTTTTTACAAGCAACGGAATGTGCTGGTCAACTTCCACAGTTGCGGACACATCGAACCTGTATTGGATCTGTTCATGGCTCTCGGAGTGGATATCCTCAATCCGATCCAGGCAAGCGCCAACAATCTGGAATCTGTCCGCCGGAAAACTGCAGGCCGCATGGTCCTCCAGGGCGGAATCAGCTCCGGACTGATCGCCTCCGGCCCGATTCCGGTCATCCGGGAGGAAGTACGCCGCCGCATTTGGGAACTTGGACGAAACGGCGGATACTTCTGCGCCCCGGACCAGGGAATGCCCTGGCCGAAGGAAAATTATGAAGCTATGAAGAATGCAGTAGAGGAATTTGGTGAATATCCATTAACCTGATATAAAAAGGAGATTTTGACATGATTATCACTGGCTGGGATTCTGGAGTCAAACTTTTAAAAAGCGAAATCGTGCAGACGGAGTACGAGGGCTTCATCATCCCCCAGGAACTCAAGGAGGAGATAAACTCCCTGAACGACATCTATGACGCCAATAACGAATCAAAAATCAGCGAGCTCACCGAAAAACTCAAGCAGCTCCCCAAAGATCCGGATTTTAAATATGTCCAGCCCAATGATCTTGAAGGCATAAAAAAGGAACGTCCGGCGGGGCCGAGACAGCTTAAGATGAATTGCGACGACGCAAAACTCCTCGACCGTTTCCATGGGGCATGGACCGGCAGGGCCGCTGGATGCGCTCTTGGAAAACCGGTCGAAGGTCTTGGAATGGGAGGTAAAAAGGAGCTCGGATTGAACGGGAGGCTGGCGATCAGGCATTACCTGGAAAACCGAGGGCACTGGCCGCTCGATTACTATTTCAGCGGCGGGGAGGCTTCTGACGGGATCAAACTCGGCTGTGAAAAATCATGGCGGGAAAACATTGCGTTCATGGAGCCTGACGACGACATCCACTATTCCATCATAGGTCTCAAAGTGCTCGAAGAATACGGTCCGGATTTCAGATGGAATGATGTCGCCAACACCTGGAACAGCTCCCTCCCCTATAACGCTATATGCACCGCCGAAACGCAGGCGATCCTCAATTACAACATAAAGAGCCCGAGATGCGGTGCATGGAACGGGAAGAACACATACACCACTCCGGAGTTCACCAGGAGGAACAACAACCCCTACCGTGAATGGATAGGCGCGCAGATAAGGGCGGACGGCTGGGCGTACGCCTGCGCCGGAAACCCCGAACTTGCTGCGGAATTCGCATGGCGCGACGCACACTGGACGCATACGGCAAACGGGATCTACGGCGAGATGTTCGCGGCCGCAATGATTGCCGCATCTTTCGTTGAATCGGATCCCCGCAAGATTGTCGAGATCGGACTTTCCGAGATACCGAAAAACTGCAGGCTCTCCGAAGCTGTCCGGAACGCATTGAAATGGATAGGCACATGCAGGGATTTCGAATCGTTCATGATAAAACTCGAGTCGAAATTCGGCGACATGAGCCCTGTCCACACCGTAAACAATGCGTTAATTGTCGTAATGTCTCTTTTCTACGGCAAGATGAATCCCGACAAATCGATCTGCATGTCAGTAATGGGCGCATTGGATACGGACTGCAACGGGGCAACAACCGGATCCATAGTCGGCGCGGCCACAGGAAAGAAAAAGTTCGGCGGCAAACTGGCCCCCGCCCTCAACGACACTATCAAGCCGCAGGTTTTCGGATTCCAGGATATAACAATGAAGGAGCTTGCGAAACGGACACTCGCCGTGCACAAGAAGGTGGAGGAATATTACAGGGATCGGGGACCAAAGGCACAATTCTGAACAATCGAACAGACGAACATTCGAATATCAATGAATTTTGAACATCCAACATCCAACATCCAACATCCAACTTTGAACATCGAATTAAAACTGAATTCATTCGAAGTTGGATGTTGGATGTTGGATGTTCAATTCCTATAAAAATTACGGTTCTCCGATTACTGTTCCCTGATTCCCAACCACCGCCGCTCAACGAAGCGCCTTCTTCTGGAGTTCGAAAAGTTTTTTGATCCCCTTTTCTGCGACTCTCCGCATTGAATCAAGCTCCTTTTTGGAAAATGTGCTTTCCTCGCCTGTGGCCTGGAGTTCGACAATGCGGCCTTCGTCCGTCATCACGAGATTCATGTCCACTTCGGCATTGGAATCCTCTTCGTAGCATAGATCCAGAAGGACTTCACCCTTGTATATCCCGACGCTTACGGCGGCGATGTTGGATTTGACCGGGTTGACTGAAAGTTTTCCATCCCTGATGAGTTTTT
>JBAZRS010000374.1:0-5850 GCA_041662825.1 Victivallales bacterium
GATCCGTTCCTCTCGGGAGACAGGGTTTTCCGTTTTACGGAAGGCAGGTTTTTCCCGGCCAAGATCGGCCCCGTACGTCCAGTCGACAAATTCTACGGTTTTACTCCGGCGAAGGAATTCTTCAGGAAATATCTTGCGGCCTTTTCAGAAAAAGGCGAGAATTTCCCTCTTCTCATCACCAGTCTCCCCGGACTCGGGAAAACCCATTTTACAATTTCATATTCCCTTTACTTCAAGAACCTGACGCTGATTCTCTGCGAACCGCATGAGCTTGAAAAGCCGCTTGTGGAGCTGATTGCAATCCTGGGCAAGCGCTCAAACAGGCGCTTTGTACTGTTTTTCGATGATGTGGACACCAGGAAGATTGACTGGTATTACTTCAGGACGAATATCGGCGGAAGCTGTGTGCTTCCCGAGAATATAACTGTAATCATAGCTTCGAACTATGAATTTCCCGCCAATGTTCTAAGCCGGGGCAAGGGATTCGCATTTCCGTTTTTCGATGAAATCACATGTCAGGAAATGGTCCATGATTTTCTGACTGCCATGGGGATGAAGTCGCCAAGCAATGCACTGATTTCCGTTATTGCATCAGATTATGTCGAGGAGTTCGGTCAGCACGTTTTCGAGGAGTTGAGCCCGCGCACTCTTGTGAGATACCTTGAAAGATATCTAAGCGATTCCGTCAAACGGAAGAAGGTATTGGAGCAGTCAAGGCAGGATGTCATCACAACCCCTGATGCGATGTGCTTCTATGAGGCGAACCAGAAGGTGATTCAGAGGTTGAAGGACAGTGTCTGAAGCGGTTTGAAACCGCCGAACAATCGAACAGATGAACAATCGAATTACGAACATCGAAGTGTAGGAAGGGGAGGAAAAGAAGGAACAATTGGAAAATAACAGGGTGCAGGAAAATTAAGTTGGAGTTCAAGCTTTAGCTTGCGTCTTGTTGATGTTCAGGTTCTTTAAAGTAAAACGGGATTTCAGCCTGTTTTTTTATTTGGAAATTAACAGGCTAAAAAGCCTGCCATATTTTTTAGCGTCTCATTATTTTTAAGGCTCGCAAAGAATTTTTTCCTGTACTTCAAAGCTCTTTCATTCTGGAGCTTCCTTATTTTCCCTAGGACCCGTGATTTTGAATATTTCTTGTGCGTCCTCATGTAGGAGTTCAGTTTCTTTCCGCCTGTCACGGCATCGTGGTGAGAGCCGAGGGAACGCTGAAACTCGATCAGCATTCTGTCAAGCTCCTCTCCGTCACTGCCTGTAATGCCCATGAAAATCTCGACTTCATACCTGAGTTTTCTGCATTTTATTCTGAATTTATGGAGCTTGGAGTCGGAGGATTTGAGGTTTAGTTTTCTTGAAAGCTCGATAAGCTTTTCAACCTTCCTCCTGATTTTACGTTTAATGATTTCAGAGACCGGAGATTCCATGTCTCTTTTTTCCTGAGCACTGTGCGAGATGAAATCAGAGAATTCGGCGACAAATGATTTATAATCTTCCGAGTCCAATTTTTTCAGAATAGCCTTTTGACGAAACTTTTTTCTTCTGAGAAAAAAGTTTTCATACTTGTTGAAGACAGGCAGTTCTTCGGGAAGCAAAATCTTTGACACTTTGTCATTGAGGAATTCCAGGTAAACGTCGGTATCCCTTGCTTTTCCCAATATGGGGGCCAGCGATTTCAACTCGTTCTTATATCGGGAAATATCACATTCTGGAAAGTGTTTTTTGAAAACATTGAGGGCGACCCTGAGCCTCTTTGAAGCTACACGGAGATAATGCAGGAATTCGGGATCCTTTCCGAGCCTGGTGCCTTTTTCATTCCACAGGAAGTTCCGGAAATAAAATTCAAAAGACCGGTATGCAGCCTCTTTGCAGGACATGTCATCCGTGAGTTCCGGCGACTTTGCGGGTAATGGGGCGAATATTTCCTGGTCTTCATTCATAAGCATTAAATCCCCATGGATGATTGGATGAACGGATTATTGGACGGCTGCACATGTATAACATAAGCATGACAAGGTCAAATGAAAATTTTACAAAATGACTTTTTCAATATCCCTATGCCTTCATTTGTTTTTGGCGTTTGATTAAATTTAAACCTATTCATCCATTTATCCAATAATCCAACATGTCACGTCGGAGCATCTTAGCGAAGGCGGGCCATCCGTCATCCTTCTGGATGACTTTGAATCTTCATGACTCTGCTGCCTTGGGCGGTGTGGAAAAGATATTTGAATTTGCCTCTTGTCAATCCCGATTCCGGATTCAGCCACAAATCACCGGCATTGAAGCTGAATTCGATCTCAATGATTTTTGAAGGGGAGATATTTTCGGAGGACGTGAAAATATTTCTTCCAATCGATGGCTCATCCTTCTGCATGTTTTTTATTTTTCTTGTTTCCACAGGCATAACCCCTGTAATGCATTTGTCCGGAGGGAATCCTCCGGACAGCCAGAAGAAAACTGCGAGTTCCGCAAGAATCCTGTCATTGCTGTCGGCATAACCCTTCAGCAGGAGAAGTCTTTTGTCGAGATGGAGTTTTTGCATCGGATCTGAATTTGATTCGAGATAACCGAGGAATTTTTCAATAAAGGATTTGTCCCGGATGAATGCGAATCTGAACAGGTTTTTCAATCTCGTAATATTTAAATAGGAATCGAGCATTTTGGAGAGATGTTTTGCCGCCTGTGTCTGGACTGCCGTCATTGTCTTTGTCTTTAGCACCTCATATTGGGGCAGGGGATTCCAGACTGTTCCGGGTGGCGGATTAACCGAGATGGATGTTCCCGGGAGAATCTTGAGGTTCTCAAGTTGAATCTCATTCGGGTTGATCATGACAAGTGTTTTCACATCGTTCAGGACATCGCTGAATTTCTGTTCCGGCAGGCCGGCAATTAGGTCGGCATGCAGTTCGGCGTTTTTCAGGCGGCAGAGCTTTTTCAGTCCTGAAAGCATTTTTACGGAAGAACCGTATCTTTTTACCGATTTGAGGCTTTTCGAGCATAAGGTCTGTATCCCGGCTTCGATGTGGAGGCGTTTTGCCCTGAACAGGCTTAACTCGCCCAGTATTTCATCATCGACAAGCGCAGGATTTATTTCGAGGTGGAATCTTATTTCAGGATACTGTCTGAATATTTTCAGAAGGTCAAGCGAGCGTTTTTTGTCCTCGTTGAAAGTCCGGTCAACAATGCGGATTTCGCAAATGCCGGCCTTGCTCAGAATTTCCAGTTCATCCCTTATCCTGGAAATGCTGAAATAAGTTACGCCTTCGGACAGCGCGCTGGTGCAGAAACTGCAATTTCCCCTGCATCCGCGCGATGTTTCAATCTGGTAGAAAGGTCTTCCTGATGTGTAATAGCCTTTTTCATAAGGGGAAGGGCTTTCATCAAGCCCGTCTGCGAACTTCGCAAAACCGACGTCGAAATATTTGTCATTATGAATAAAACACAAGCCGGGAATTTTTTTCCATTTCCCTTTTTCATTCAGGGATGCCAGGAGGCGATGGAAGCTGCTTTCATCTCCGCGTATTACAGAGTTTATTTCGGGGTTCTTCCGCAGGAAGTCCTCGTTGTCGCCCAGAAATTCCGGACCTCCAAGGAGGATTTTGCATTCCGGCAGAAGTCTTTTCAGCTTCTTGAGAATCCTGACGGTGTATTCGTGGTTGAAGAGGTAAAAAGTGGCGCAGAGGACCGCCGGTTTGGACGCCAATATCTTTATGAGAGCGGCGTCCGGATCTTCATTGGTGCTTGTCTCTATGTGATTCCATTTCCATCCCGGGAGCATTTTTTCGGTGTATGCCCGCAGATATCCATAGGAAAGCATCGTGTGTGAATACGATGAATTGACTTCAAGGAAGGTGATTTTCTTTTGCGAATTCCGCTTTTGCAATTTCCTCACTCGACTATTTTGTTCAGCGGGTATTCCACTATGCCGGACGCTCCGGCGGCCTTGAGTTCGGGAATCAGATCCCTTACGATATATTCGTCCACGATCGTGTTGAGGGCGCACCATCCGTCTTCGGCAAGGGGGGAGATTGTCGGTCTCTCAAGGGCCGGTAGTTTTTCCAGAATCTTATCCAGGTTTTTCTTCTGTATGTTGAGCATGAGTCCGACTTTTCCTTCGGCTTTGAGTACAGCCTTGAGCAGGAGCGCAAGTTTCTCGATTTTCGCTTTTTTCCACTTGTCCTTCATGATGTCCTTGTTTGCAATGAAGCGGGTAGTGCTTTCGCAGAGGACATCTACGATTCTGAGATTGTTGGCCTTGAGGGAGGAACCTGTTTCAGTTATCTCGACAATGGCATCGGCAAGGCGCGGGGGCTTGACTTCCGTGGCGCCCCAGCTGAACTCTACAGAGGCCTTCACCTTGTGTTTCGCAAGATAGCGCTTGGTGAGTCCGACCACTTCCGTGGCTATGCGTTTGCCTTCGAGATCCTACGGCCCCTTTATTTTTGAATTTTCCGGAACCGCCAGAACCCATTTGAGCGGCTTGCGGCCGACTTTCCCGTAAACCAGTTCGGCGACTTCGACCACGTCGGAGCCGTTCTCCTCTATCCAGTCCTTGCCAGTGAGTCCGCAGTCAAGCACGCCTTCCTCAACATATCTCGCCATTTCCTGGGCCCTGATGAGCATGCACTCGATTTCGGGATCATCGATTGAGGGATAATATGACCTTGAACTTATCTGTATTTTGTAACCGGCCTTTGCAAACATTTCGGCAGTTGTGACTTCAAGGCTGCCCTTCGGAATTCCAAGTGATAATTTAGGCATTGGCGTATGCTCCGTTATTCTAATGTATTTAATTGTTTTTGACTTGCATATTTTAACCGGATAACGCCTTTTATCAAGGTGGAATCCTGATTTTCAGACACTTGGCTTCCTGATTCACGGATTAGTCGAATTGCTGCCGCTATTGCAAGGGCGCAGGCTGAGTGCCATTTGTAGAATAATACATCCGCAAGATTCATGCAAATCAAGACAAGGAGATGCTGAGATGTCATCCGATCATGTAAATTTCAACGAATCGGCGGGAAAAGATTTTAAATTGTGGAGAGGAGGCTCTATGCCGTTAAGCAGGGATATGCCGCTTCTCGAGGGAGTTTCCTTCCATGTCATCAAACCGTGGGAATTTGATAAGGACGGCTACAGGTTTCTGCATGGTGTGGCGCTGGCCTGGCATAATGGTCGGCTTTACGCGTCCTTCGGGCACAACAAGGGAGCCGAGAACACGAGCACTGAAGAGGCGCGGGGACGGGTCAGTGACGATGGAGGAAAGACTTGGGGGGAGGTATTCACCATCAATTCAGGGGAAGAGGAGAACCTTGCGGTGAGCCATGGAGTTTTTCTTTCGCATGAAGGTCGCCTCCGGGCCTTTCACGGAGCCTATTGTGGCACAATGGAAAGAGTCCACACACGCTCTTACCTTCTGAACGAGGATAACGGGCAATGGGAGCGCAAGGGCGTGATTGTTGAAGGCGGTTTCTGGCCGATGCAGGAACCTCAGAAAATGGGCGACGGCAACTGGATCATGGCAGGTGTCTCAGTTGGTGGCGATTGCTCTGCAGGAGGTACACATCCGGCTGCGGTTGCGATCAGCCATGGCGACAATATGACGGCATGGGACCTGGTTGTGATTCCAATCCGGGCGCCAGGCAGGGTCTGGGGCGAGTCAACCGTGTTTCTTGACGGGCCTAACGTGACCAATATCGCACGATACGGGGAGGAGGCTAAAGCTCTGGCCGCATTCAGTAACGACTACGGCCGTAGATGGACAGATTCGCGGACAAGCAATCTTCCTATGATTACAAGCAAACCCTATGCAGGGACTCTCAGTACTGGACAGCACTACCT
>JBAZRS010000375.1:0-5839 GCA_041662825.1 Victivallales bacterium
GCCATGTCCATTGCCCCGACAGTTTTCCCATACAGGAATTCAAGGCGCTTCGCGAGCGTCCATGCGTCACCGCGATCCGAGTGGCAGTAAGAGATGTCCATCGCCTCCGCCGTCCACAGCTCTATCCCGGCAAGCCCGGGAAAATCCTCCATGACTTCGCGTATCTTTGCCTGATAGAAATCCCAGGTCCCCTGTCTGTCCAGGTTGAGGACCGGATAACCTGAATCCGCTGTTACAAACAGATCCGGCGCCTTTTCAATCAGTTCGGACGGCACATTGAATTCCGTACCTGAAAGATAGAAGTCCATCCCCCAGCGCCTGGCCTCCTCGATGATCTCGTTAAGGCACGCTTTCGCTTCGCGGATCGTTCCGTCCTCATCCGTTTTCCGGAGCGGCGGAAAATGGCGGAACGTCAGGAAGCGGTACCAGCCCGGACTGACCCAGCCGTCAATCCACAGCAATGTGTTCACCCGTTTGCGCGCCAGCGTCCGGATCAGATCGAAATTCTCCCGGAGCTCTGCGCGGTTGACAAGCGACGGACGCCAATGCCGTTCCACGCCTCGCCTCTTGATGTCAGGGATGCTGCGCAAATTCAAATCCGGCAGGACTAGTTCACCGTCATTAAAATTCAGCTGATCGAGCAATTCGCAGAGGCCGTATAAAATCCCCCGTTCTCCGGTGCCGGTGACAGTTATCAAATCCTTGTCGCCATCCCGGCCCGTATGGATTTCAAACGTCTGATCATCCTCGCCTTTTTTCTGAACAGGCGTGATGATTCTGATTACACATTTCGCATTTGGGGAAGGCGCAACGCCATATTTATTCTTACATTCGCCTGCGAACATCGCAACCGCTCTTGCAGTGAGAGATTCGGGGGGGAAGCTTGCCTCAATATTGAAATTGCCAACACCGTTCCTTGCCAACACAAAATTTATCATTTTTTCACCATGTGAATGAAAATTTTTCCCGGCCGGGAAAAATTTAATGTTTCCCTGTTATGAAATCACAAAACCTTGCAAGCAGTTCTTTGCTGCAGCCAATCCCTTCCGGAAGGCTGGATGGAACTTTTCCATTTACAATGGCTGCAGCCCATGCTGTCTCCTCAATGGCTGCATCCTGCACCTTGCCGGCCTCTGCAAGTGTGGATAACCATTGTTTGACAGTCTGGATCTTGAACGGCGGCCTCCCCCCGTATTCCATTTTCGAGTCCTCGCCGAAACGGACTTTCTTCAACGCAAATGGAGTCACAACGTCATCCTGGCGCACATGGATGCCGCCCTGCCCTGCTGCAAAGAGGCAGCGGTCCATGGAGAATCCAGTTCCCCCCATGTATCTAAGCAATGCGGAATTTCCCGCAACAGTGAATCGGGAAAGTTCGACGGCACCCGCCAGATTGATAGCCTGAGACGGCGCTCCTGGCGATGTGCGGACAATCAATACGTTGTCAGCTTTCATGACTTTCCCGGTGCCTCCCAATTGTCCCGGGTTGTCAAGAAGTATGATGTTTTCCAGCGTGTGTTTTGACTGCTGCTGCATCTCATAACCGGTATGGCGGCTGTAGGCGCAGATGACGTTTTTTGTGACTGATACCGATTCGGTGACATTGGTTATGCCGTTGTCGCAGTAGGCATATACCGCACCGTCAAGAAGCGTTTCGCAGGTCTCATGGGAGCTGAAGCCCTCGTCGCCGCAATGCGTCGCGTTGCAGTTGTAGAACTCAATGTGCTTTGCGGCGCCATGTATGTTATAACCGTCGTTCGACACATGCGAAACGTTAAAGTTCTTAATGATGACATGGGATGTGCTTCCTCCGAGCTGGACGCCATTGTCGCGGACAACCGCCTCAGTGCGGAGCCCTGCGGCCGTCTTACCCTTGGGCAGCCTGTAATAAAGCATCTTGCCCGCAACAGTGAATTGTCCGGGCTCAAGCCGCTCCATCGCGGTGATCAGCGGCACATCAGCGCCGTTGCACTTCACCCAAGTCGGAGCCTTCAAGCCGTTATAGCGCAAGATCGAATTCATCCCGGAAGACTGCCATGCCTTGTTGTCCAGATTCACTGCCGCACCGTCGGGCTGTCCCACTTCAATTTCAGGGACGGTTTTATCCTTGGGCCTGTAAAAAAGCCGGTTGCTTGCAAGAGGTATGTAGCAGAATTCGCCCGGCTGCAGGACATCACAGGCCGTAGTTTCAAGTTGCAACTTTCCGTCAACTACGAAAACCACGGAAAACGGAGTGTAGGATCCTCCTGCGGCTTTCCAGGGAAAGTCATCCCGCATCACCACATCGTCTTTCCAGATGCGCCATCCCGCAGGCGGACATTCCTCCGCACCGGAAACCGTCACACCCTGTCCGTCGATCGTAATGGGCTTCCCCGGTTCTCCGTTTTTCATTCCGTAGAGATTCACCGTCTCCCGGTAGGGCTTGCCTGTCGGAATGACAAGTACGGTGTCCCCGGCCTTTGCGGCAAGAACCGCCTTGGTTATGCTGCGGAACGGGCCAACCTTATTTTCAGCCACCGTCTTGGAAGTTCCGCTGAACTTGTCATCCCCCACAGTGTTGTCGACATAGTATTCAAGCGCCCCTGCACGAAAGGCCAGAACGAATGAACACGCACATAAAACCGACAGCAATTTCATTTGATTTCCTATATGATAGAGTTTTGTTTATGGCTGAAGCATCTTAGTTGAAGAAACACGAGTTTGTGACCCAGTTTTTATTGAACTCAAACCTCGTTATCCCTGTAACATGCCCGTCGGTGAACAAGACATTGGCCCCCTTGTGGCTCCAGTAGTCGATGTCGACATCGACCGGGACGCCACTTTGAAATATATAGTAATTGCAGCGCCAGGTGGCTCCTGAACCTATGTTTGCGCGCACATCGGCAAGGTGCAGGAATTCGTCAGGCTTTTTCAACTGCATGCGCTTATGCCGTTCATAGGCGGTGTTGGCTGCATTTCTATGTGTCCCGGCCAGGCGTCCATAAATATATTTGACCCCGCTGGATGAATACGGCTGATATTCGTTGGCCGGACAGTTCATCCCGCCCTGTGTCTTCCTTGTCAATATCCCTGATACATCCAGCTCATTATACCAATAACCGCTTTCATTGCTTATGGGGGGGTTGCCTCCGAGATCCACAGGAAAATAGTCGTTGTAATCATCGGCGTACAAATTTAAAGACATGCCGAACTGCTTCAGATTCCCCACACAGGCCGATTTTTTTGCCGCCAGCTTTGCACTTGTCAGCGCCGGCAACAGCATTGACGCCAGAATTGCGATGATCGCAATCACGACCAGAAGCTCAATAAGGGTGAATGGAATGCGGAGTGCTGAATTCGGATTTCGGATTTTATTTTTTAATTTCAAATCGGCAATTTGTTTACTCTCTGAAAAACTTTTCATTTCCTGTTCTCCTCTTTTAATTTAATCGTATATTAAATTGCATTTTATCGTTTTTTTGGAGTGCGGAAGCTTGCTGCCGCCTTTAGACAGACAAGCTTGATTGTCTGCAAATAACGAGGAGCAAGCTCCTCTAATTAGAGCCCGCTCGAAAAGGTTTTCTGGAACAGTTCTTACGAGCTTGACTACAAACGAATTCGCATCAAATTCAAAGTTTTTGTTGGTAGTTAACCCCGTAAGGGGTGTTCTTATTATACCTTTTCGAGCAACATCTAATTAAGGCTGAAGCAAGCCCTGGTCGCCAAAGGCGCTGCCAGAGGTTTACATGCCTAAGGCATGCAGATAAACTTCAGCACTCCATATGATCTCCGCACCGATATATTCTCGGCAAAATAGTTTTGCCCCAGAAAACAAATTTTTCAATGTTGCAGCGTCACGGTCAATCTTTTAAAGGCCACTGAAACTCTTTTGGCGTTTCCCGGAGCTGTGTCCGCGACGATATACAGTTTATCGCCCTGTTTCACATCGATGTCAGGGACACGGATTGAAAGTCCCTCTCCGGCAACAAATATTTTCTTTGACAGCTCCCGGTAAGGCCGGCTGTGCTCTATGGAAAGAGTCGCCTTCTCGTTTTTGATGTTGCCCGACACCGACGGATCAAGTTCGAGTTCGAGTGTCACGCGGCCCGATATGGGACTGCACCATGCCAGCACCTGCAGGGCGTTCCTGCCGGCAGTCATTACGAACTGATTGCCCGTGATGACGCTGTCCCTCCCCTCTCCCTTCACGGTCCATGTCCGGAGGAATTCTCCGGCCGGCGAACTTGGGCTGGGGGTATTGTAGGGTGGAGCGAAATATGCCCGTGAGACATCTTTGTCGGGTTTCCAGCTGAAGCGTTCGCAGGGCCAGTAATTGCCGTCATGGATCAGCGGAATGTCGAGGCTGTATTTATGCATAAAGTACCAGACCGGTGTCCCGCAGGCGTCAAGTTCCGGATTGAAAGCGGCTTTTCGGCTGCCGATTTTCATGAAGTCCCACACATAACCCGGCTTGTAGACACTCGCGACAGTCGGGTTTGTACGGTTCAAATATTCCTGCAGGTTTGTCAGACCGTCCCCGTCCGGATCCGCCTTCGGATCTACCGCAGTGGCAGTGCTCCAGTCCCCAAGAGTCCCGAACCAGTACATCTCGAACCAGTTTGGCAACCCGTCATTGTCGTCATCCGAATATTCCCCCCGCAACAGCGGAGCTGGCGATGCGTCGCCGAAGTCTTCCTTCCAGTGCCGGAGTTCCTCGGTGGAGTAGCAGAACATGTCATGCTGCTCGCGGAACGGACTGTCGGTCACAGATTCCGGGCTTTTCAAACTTGCGGCGACTTTTCCGTTGCGAAGCAACTCCACCGACACCGGACCGGCTTTGAGAGGGATCTGCTTCCAGGAAAGTCCTGCCGGCGCCTCCCAAGTCTCTTCGCGGCCCGGAATACGTACCGTCGCAGGAGACGGAAGAATAGTGAGGACTTCCAGAACACTCGGGACATTCCGCCAGCGGCTGCGGGAGCCGAAAGGATAAGTCTCCAGCTCATGGGAATACTTGGGATACAACACATATATCTTGTCGTGATCCGGTTT
This sequence comes from Victivallales bacterium, assembly GCA_041662825.1. Lineage (GTDB taxonomy): Bacteria > Verrucomicrobiota > Lentisphaeria > Victivallales > GWF2-50-93 > GWF2-50-93. The sequence continues at coordinate 5,029 of JBAZRS010000375.1, forward strand.
CGGCGCCGATCCGGTCTTCCACAATGTCACGAAGTATGCCGTCAGATCTATCAGGGTGTAATTGGTGGTTGTAGTGGGCGCGAGGTTGGTGTGCTCGTTATAATCGTTCCATGTGGTAAACTGGATGAGGGTGGATTTGTTTCTGGTTGCGCCGTCCCATTCGCTGCGCATGCTGTCCCCGTCAGGGGAAAACCATTTCCAGTCAGACCAGATGAGATTCTGATACTGATACATGATCGGCTGCCCCCATTCAGCGCCTTTCGAACGGACCGCAGCGGCCATCGCATCGTATTCGGGTCCGTAGCCGTGAAAACTCGTGATTGCGTCGAAATTCTCGGAGAGCACCGACACTGCGTCCACAATGGAACGGGCATTCTTGTCATTGGGCAGACATGGGCTGAAGCCTCCTATGCCGAACTGGAAATACATCGGCGTATTGAACTGCTTCTCCAAATCCCTGAATCCCGAATTCAAAAGGAGCCAGCCTTCAGGCGTGGAGCGGAACTCAATGGATGATTCGGTGTCCTTTCCCTTGAATTCAGGATGCTTCTCCTCCCAGCGCGGAATGGCGCCAGTCAGCCCCTGCCTGAATGAGTTGTATCCGAGAAACAGGACTTTTCCGTCGCGCCGCGCCAGTTTCGGACTTTGCCCGTGCTTCTTCAGCAGGTAGTCTATTGCAAGTCCGTTCTGCTTGGGGTTGTCAAGGCACCATGTTATTTCAAAAGGATAATTCTTCTCCTCGGCAACCTTGAAGAGCGCGTCAAGTACCGGGAACACATTGGACTCGCCTCCCGCAAGGACGTCAATGGCG